>NZ_JBFTZL010000001.1:0-191512 GCF_056406825.1 Arthrobacter sp. P1_A5
GGCAGCCGGCGCTGCCGCAGCCAGCGGCTACGGCGCCCGCAACGCCCTCAACCGCGCCGACGCCCTGGCGGCCGAGCGAAGCTGGGTGCAGGAAGAGGAGGAAGAAGACTACGACGAGCCGGAGGAGGAGCCGAAGCGCCGCGGACGCAGCCCGTGGACCTGGCCGCTGATTGCGTTGATCCTGCTGGTGGTGTTCGTCCTGGTCGGTGTGGTCCTGAGCCAGGCCGGCAGTCTCTTCCCCTCGCAGGGTCCGGCCACGAGCAGTGCCACGTCCAGCATCGCGAAACCGAGCAGTGCCACGCCGTCGGCGTCGTCGGCTTCCCCGACCGAGACGCCCACCCCCACGCCCAGCTCCCCGAAACCCACCGAATCCACCCCGGCAGCGGTCAACCTGATCCCGGATGCCTACCTGGGGCGGCCGTACAACGATGTCCGCAACGAGCTGATTGGCAAGGGGCTGCAAGTCACCGGTGTCGAGGTCGTCAACGACGCGACGCCAGGCACCGTCACCAACATCGATCCCTCCGGTGCGGTCCAGCCGGGCACCACCATCACCGTCAGCTACTCCAAGGGCCCGGAAATGGTCGAGGTCCCGTCCATCAAGGCGGGCGCCAGCGAGGCTGAAGCCCAGCAGGCCATCCAGGACGCCGGGCTGCGCTGGGCCAAGGGAGCCGACGTCAGTCCCACGAACAAGAACGAAGATCCGGGCACGTTCGTGAGCTCGCAGCCTCCTTCCGGGTCCAAAGTGACCGCCGGAAGCGTCGTGACCTACCACCTCGCCAAGGCCACGGCCACAACCCCTTCACCGTCACCTACCAAGTCCGGACCCTAAACGATCATGAGCAATACACCCCGCACTCCGTCGCACAGGGAGGAACGCCCGGCGAACACGCAGCGCGTCCTCAGCGGGCGCTATGAGCTGGGTGAGCTGATCGGCCGTGGCGGCATGGCGGATGTTTTCCGCGGCCTCGATACCCGGCTGGGACGTACCGTGGCCGTCAAGCTGCTGCGCCCGGACCTGGCCCGGGATCCGCAGTTCCAGGCCCGCTTCAAGCGCGAGGCCCAGGCTGTCGCGGCACTCAACCACCCCTCGATCGTGGCTGTCTTCGACACCGGGGACCACGCGGTCCCCGGTGACCACGACGACAGCGTCCGGGTGCCCTACATCGTGATGGAGTTCGTTTCCGGCAAGACCATCCGCGACATGGTGCGGGCCAAGGACGTCACCATCGACCAGGCGATCGACTTCACCCTGGGCGTGCTGTCCGCGCTCGATTACAGCCACAAGGCCGGGATCGTGCACCGCGACATCAAGCCCGCCAACGTGATGTTTTGCCCCGATTCAAACAGCGTCAAGGTCATGGACTTCGGAATCGCCCGCGCCATTGCGGATTCGTCCGCCACCATGACGCAGACGCAGGCCGTCGTCGGCACGGCGCAGTACCTGTCCCCGGAACAGGCCCGGGGCGAAGCCGTCGACGCGCGCAGCGACCTGTACTCCGCCGGATGCCTTCTCTACGAGATGCTGACCGGCCGGCCGCCGTTCATCGGCGACAGCCCCGTCTCCGTGGCCTACCAGCACGTTCGTGAGATCCCCGAGCCCGCCAGCAGCCTCAATCCCGACGTCTCCGCCGCGCTGGACAGCGTGTTGATGAAGGCCCTGCAGAAGAACCGCGCCGACCGTTTCCAGGACGCCGCCGCCTTCCGCCGCGCCCTGCGGGCCGCGCGCAGCGGCGTTCCGGTCACGGCGCCTTCCGCCAGCGAGGCCCCCACCGACCCCACCAACGAGGTTCCCCGGCACGACCCCCTGGCGGCCACGGCAGCTTTCTCCCTGACCGGTGCCAAGTTCCTCGACGATTCCCCCGGGGGCCGGCTGCGGCCCGCCGAAGAAACACCCGACGACGAGGAAGTGCTGCAGCCGGCGGGCACCGAACTCTATGGCATTGCGGACACCGGCAGCCTGCCGCTGGCGCTGCCGGTCGAACGCGAGCACACCCCGCGCCAGAAGACGCGCCGCCGCACCTGGATCGCAACGCTCGTAGTCCTCACACTGCTGGTGCTGGCCGGCGGCGGCCTCTGGCTGTACAACCTCATGAATCAGGCCCCGCCACAGGCAACCAAGGTACTGGTTCCCACTGTCACGTCCCTGACGGAATCAGAGGCCCTGCAAAGGCTGTACAACGCAGGTTTCAAGCCACAGCTCCAACGGCTGCAGCACGAGAGCATTCCCAAAGGCACCGCGATTGGCACCGTGCCGACGTCGGGGAGTTCCATGGCCGCCAACTCGGACATCATCCTCAACATCTCCGAGGGYCCCAGCGCGATTACCATCCCGACGGACCTGCCCGGCCGGACCGAGGCGGCAGCCCGCGATCTTCTCCACCAAACGGGGCTGACTGGCGCCCTCACCACCAAGATGTCCAACAACCCCACGGTTCCGGTCGGCATTGTCATCACCACCAACCCGGCCCCGGGCCAGGTTGTGGCCGTGGCGGACGCGGTCGAAATCGTCGTCTCCACCGGCAAGGTGGCTGTGCCGCAGCTGATCGGGCTGCCGCTGGCGGAGGCGGAGGCGAGACTGAAGGAACAGGGCCTGGTGCTCAAGGCCACCGAAGTGGAGAACACCCAGGTGGCTCCGGGCAAGGTGACAGGCCAGGCCGATGCCGCGGATTCGCTCGTCGAACAGGGCAAGACCATCACCGTGACCGTGGCGAAGGCACCGGCTCCGCCGCCGCCCCCGCCGTCGCCCACGCCCACGCCGACGCCGACGCCGACCAAGAGCGCGTCCAAAGAGGACGCGGCCCTGGGCGGCCTGTTCCCCTAACCCAGTCGGGAAAAACCTAGGGTGCCGGCTGCCGCCGCGCCGGCGCATTCAACGCCTGGCGGGTCAGTGCTTGATGAGCGGGCTCAGGTCTGCTGCCCGTTCGGCAGCGCCCGCCATGCCCAGAGACTCCAGCCAGTTGCCTAGCATCTGGTAGCCGCCTTCGGTCAGGACGGATTCCGGGTGGAACTGGACGCCGCACAGCGGGGCGGTACGGTGCTGCAGGCCCATCACCACACCGGTGCCCGTCTCCGCGGTGATCTCCAGTACCTCCGGGATGCTCTCGCGGACAGCGGCCAGCGAATGGTAGCGGGTGGCCGTGAGGGGCGAGGGGAGCCCCGCAAAGACGCTGGTTCCATGGTGTTCGACGAGGGAAGTCTTGCCGTGCATCAGTTCGGGAGCGTGCGTCACGGTTCCGCCGTACGCCTCCGCCAGCGCCTGGTGCCCCAGGCAGACACCCAGCATGGGCTTGTCGTGGCTGCCGCACCACTTGATCAGCTCAATGCAGACGCCGGCCCCGGCTGGATTCCCCGGACCGGGAGAGATGAGGACGCCGTCCCGCGCCTCGGCCATTTCGATCGCCTCGGCAAGCGTGACGTCGTCGTTGCGGACTACGGTGGTCTCCGCACCGAGCTCCTGGAGATAGCCGACCAGGGTGTAGACAAAGCTGTCGTAGTTGTCTACGACCAGGATCTTGGTTGTGCTCATGGGTGCCTTGCTGAACCAATCGTTGAATCTGTTAACTGGGTGAATTGCGCCAGCCAGGGAAAAAGGAACTGAACCATCAATACCAGTGCTCTGGCCGCCAGCACCAGCGCGGTCGCAATCCTGAGCCACAAGGGCCCGGGAAGGCGGCGGAAAAGCCAGCCATACATTCGTCAGCCTTCCCCGGCCGCGCGGGCCGCCCGGGAAATTTCAGCCGGCGGTCCAGCCGAAAGAGACTGCCACCGCTCCAGCAGGGCGTAGGCCACAAAGCGTTCCTCGGAGCCAAACCGCGGGTTGCAGCTCGTCATGGTCAGGTAGCTCTGCGTCGGCGCGGCGCCCGGCAGCATCGGCACCGGCAACAGCACATCGGTCCGCGAGGGAAGGACTGTCTGGCTGTTCCGGAACACGTAGACATAGTAGCCCTCACGGGTCTGGACGTAGATCCGGTCCCGGGCACCAGGGCGTCGATATGGTCCAGGACGGCGCCGTGGGTCTGTCGGTGCCCTGCCACGGCGAAGTTTCCCGCAGCCCCGGCATGGCCGTGCCCTGATAGTGCCCGATGCCCAGAGTGTCCAACACCGCCGGAGTGGTTCCCTGAACCATTGGACGCGTGTATCCGGCGCCGAAACGGGGAACGTACAGGATGCCGATGGTCGCGCCCTCGGCCGGTTCGGGCGCGACGGCGGGTTCCGGGGCAACAGCCGACGACGGCAGAGGCGGCGCTGCGGGAGCGGCGGTTCCAATCCCGCGGCCAAAGTCGTGCACCGCCTCCCGCTGCCGGGCGTCGGAGGCCACATTCGTCCACCACAACTGCAAGGCCACAAAGAGCAGGACAATGACGCCCGCGGTCAGGAGCGGCTCGCCCGCGACGTGGATGGTGCGCAGGAGCAGCCCGCGGCGGCTGCGGGCCGTCCGGCCGGATCCCTGCTCCAACTCCAGCACTGCGGGTTCTCCTCCAAGACGGTTGCGGGGGTCCACGGCGTGGCCGGAACTACAGCTAGAATTGTGCGACACAAGAATTCAAGCTCGACCAAGAGCACGTTGGCCGGCAGGGGCTCGCTTCCTGCAGGATACCAAGCCACGTTGGCCGCTCTTGTTCCAGCCCGCCAAGGAGGATCAGTGCCCGAGTCGAAGCCGCGTAAAAGGACTGCCCCTGTGGCCCCGCAGACTTCTGCCGCGGAGGCCTACAAACCCAATCCGGTCTGGTTCAAGCCCGTCATGTTTGGCCTGATGATCATTGGCCTGCTGTGGATCATCACGTTCTACATCACCGAGGGCGCCTTCCCGGTTCAGGCTTGGGGCTCGTTGAACATCGTCGCCGGCTTCGGAATCGCGATCATCGGCTTCCTGATGACCACACGCTGGCGTTCCTGACACCAGGCCCGCGCGGCGCACATCCCTGACGGGCCGGTACACACAGTGTGCCGGCCCGCCGCCGTTAATCCACAGCATTAATCCCGGCCCAGCGAAGGAATCCAGATGACCCCGGCAGTAAACGGCTCGACCATTGGCGACGACGGACTGGCGCGGCCTGTGTGGGCCTCCGTGGATCCCATGCTGCGCGAGTATTACGACTCCGAGTGGGGCATGCCCGTCCGGGACGAACAGGGCCTCTACGAACGCATCAGCCTCGAGGGATTCCAGGCGGGGCTTTCATGGGCGACGATCCTGCGTAAGCGGCCCGCTTTCCGCGCGGCGTTCAAGGACTTCGACCCGGAACTGGTGGCCCGCTTCACGGACGCCGATGTGGAGCGGCTCATGCTCGATGCCGGGATCGTCCGGAACCGGCTGAAGATCCAGGCAACCATCACCAATGCCCGCGCTACTCTGGCGTTGAGGGACGACGGCGGCCTGGTTGACTTCGTATGGGCGTTCCAGCCGGCCGACACACCCCGGCCGGACTCCCTCGATGAGGTCCCTACTACCTCGGCCGAGTCCGTCGCGCTTTCCAAGGCGCTGCGCAAGAAGGGCTTCGCCTTCGTGGGGCCCACCACGATGTTCGCGCTCATGGAGGCCATCGGAATGGTGGACACCCATCTGCTGGACAGCCACCGGCGCGGGTCATCGGGCGTCTGGTCGCAGTGACCCGACGGTGACCCGGCGAGGTCCCGCCTCCTTATCCACAGCTGTGCACAAGTCTGGGGAAACTTATCCACACTGTTTATAAGTTTCCGGGTCTTCATGCGGTTCAGCCGGGTTCAGCGGCCACAGCGGGGCGCAATGCCACTGATGAGATCCCCGGCCTACCCTGAATTACACAGCTGTAAGTTATTAACACTGTGGATTTCCTGTGGACAAGTTCCCTGACCCCGCAACAGGCCGCGGATGGCACCGCGGTTCCGCCGCACGGCCGGCTCACGGCAGCCTCGGGGCCGCCTTGGGGCCAGCCGGCCGCCCGACGTTGTTGTCCGTCCCGACAACAGCTGCAACGAGCAAGTTATCCACTTAACAACAGGCCACTACCCACAAGTTATCCACAGCTGGGGATAACAGCCGGTCGATAGGAGCCGCAACCCCCTCTGCCGGGCCATGAGCCGGGTTGAATCCCGCGGATGCTCAGACCATCAAGTTATTAACACTGTGAATAACCCTGTTGAAACACGCACCGCGGCCGTCCCACGGCCCGTCGTGACCTGCCGCCGACGCGGGCGGGGCCAGTGGGGGGCGACGGCGCTGGGAGTGCGGCGTGGTGACGCGGCGCCGCCTGGAGGTCCTGAGGTACCGGTCCCCGGCGTGCCCGCGGCACCGTTCTGTGGAGTACTCTCTGGAGTGCCCGCGGCGCAGGGCCTGCATAGGGCCGGGACAGGGCTGGTGCCGCCCGGCGCCAGGCAACAGGGCCTGCGCGGGCAAAGTTGTCCACTTACTCACAGGGCAACCCACAGAAGTTATCCACAGGTGTGGAGATCAGGTCGGCAGCATCGCCTGCAAGCTGGATAATCGCCAGCCCGGGCGGCCAGAGCCGGGTCGTCACAGTGAACTACACGCTTGTAAGTTATTAACAATGTGGATAACCGCTGTGGAAAACTCTCGGATCCGCACCTGTGAATTCAGGTGCGGGGGCTCGGCCCGGGGGTACAGGGGGAAAGGTCCATAAAATGGAGGGAACAGCCAAGGAACCCCAGCGAGAGAAACACTGGTAAAGAGTGAAGGGGGCCGGGCGCTAAATGCGTTCAATTACGGCCGAATGCGGCCGAATTGCGGGCGATTGCGGCCGGGGCTTCGGCAGGAGCGGGCTAAGCGCTGGCGCCGGTCATCCGCACGACGGACACGGCGGTCACCAAGGCCAGGACCACGGCGAGGCCGATGGCCTGCAGCAGGGTCTGCCGCGGGCCGCGGGGGGTGTAGGCAATGACAGCGGCGCTCAGGGCGCCGGTGACGAGGCCGCCGAGATGGGCCTGCCAGGCGATCTGCGGGACCATGAAGCCGATGACGCCGTTGATTGCAATAAGGACCAGGAGCTGGCGGACTTCGCCGCCGCGCTGGCGCTGGACCACCAGCAGGGCGCCGAACAGGCCAAAGATGGCGCCGGAGGCGCCGACGAGGCCCACTGGGCCGTTCACCGGATACACCGGGGTCAGCAGGAGGAAGCCGACGGAGCCGCCGACGGCCGAGAGCAGGTAGATGGCCAGGAAGCGGGCGTGGCCCAGCAGCGGCTCAAGGATCTGGCCGAATATCCACAGCGTGTACATGTTCAGGACGATGTGGAGCAGGAATCCCTGCGAGTGCAGGAACGCCGAAGTGAGCATCCGCCACGGTTCAACGCCGGTCAGGGCGGGAGCGTAGGCCAGTTGCTGGTAAATCCCGTCGTTGGGGACAATCCACTGCAGCGCATAGACAAGGGCACACAGCGCGATGATCACGTAAGTGACCACGGGTTTGCCGGCGGTCACGGCGCCGCCGTAGACGGTCCTGACGGCCGGCGTCGTGCGCTTGGTTTCGTTGACACAGTCAACGCATTGGAATCCGACGGCGGCCGCCCGCTGGCAGTCGGGGCACGCAGGGCGCCCGCACCGCTGGCAACGCACATAGGCGGGCCGGTCCGGGTGTCTGGGGCATACCGGGACCTCTGCGGACGGCTCTGCCGCCGGAATTCCGTAGCTCATGGTGGTGGGTTAGAGCTTTTCGATGTCAATGCTGTTGATGGTGACATCCTCGACGGGGCGGTCGCCCATGCCGGTGCGGACGCCTTCGATCGCGTCGACGACCTTCTTGGATTCGTCATCGGCGACCTCACCGAAGATGCTGTGCTTGCCCTGCAGCCAGCCGGTGGGGATGGTGGTGATGAAGAACTGCGAACCGTTGGTGCCGCGGCCCATCTGGACGCCGGCGTTGGCCATGGCCAGCTTGTACGGCTCGTTGAAAGTCAGTTCCGGGTGGATCTCATCGTCGAATTTGTAGCCCGGTCCACCGGTGCCGCGGCCCAGGGGATCGCCGGCCTGGATCATGAAGTCCTTGATGATGCGGTGGAAGATGGTGCCGTTGTAGAGCGGCGTGCCGGTCTTGTCCTCGCCCGTTTCCGGGTGGGTCCAGGCCTTCTCACCGGTGGCCAGCCCGACGAAGTTGTCGACGGTCTTCGGCGCGTGGTTGCCAAAGAGGTTGACGACGATGTCGCCGAGGCTCGTGTGGATAGTGGCTTTTGCGGTTGCGTTGGCAGTCATAGGGCCCATTCTTCCATGACGGCTCCGCCCGCATAGGGCCGCACAGTCAGTTCCGCGCTGGGTGAAATCCACTGGAAATCGGCCTGAAGAATAGCCGGTGCGTTCATAGACACGTAGGCTAACTGCAGAACCGTCACATTAATCGGGAGGTAGTTGTGAAGAAAACGGATCGTATTGCCCGTGACCTGGAGCAGTCAGTAAGCACCGGAGTAGACAGCGCCAAGGATTGGGCGGCCCCGCGGGTTGAGGCTGCCGTGAACTGGGCTGTTCCCCGCCTGCAGCACGGACTGGACACCGCCTCTCCCAAGATCCAGGAGGGCCTCAAGTCGGCGGCCCACAATCTGGCCGGCGGCGTTGCCACTGTCACTCCCCGCCTTCAGGATGGCCTGGCCCAGCTGGCGCCGAGGATCCACGATGCCGCGGACAGCGCGACCCCGCGCCTGCACGAAGCTGTGGACAAGGCAGCCCCGGTCATCGCCAATGCACGCGACCGGGTTGTTGTCGAGTACCTGCCCAGGCTTTCCGACCAGATCGGGCAGGCTTCCGTGGTCGTCCACCGCACGTTGGAAAACGCCCCGGCCCACGTGGACGCCGTCGCACAGAAGCTTGTTGATTCCGGTGTTGTCACCGGCGTTCAGACGCAGGCCCAGGCCGTCAAGGGACACGCCAAGAAGGCAGGCAAGAACGCCAGCAAGAACATCAAAGCGGCCGCCACCGAGGTCACCAAGACGGCTAATGCCAAGCTCGCCAAGCAGCAGAAGCCCAAGCACCGCGGCCTGCTGATCTTCGGCATCATCGCTGCCGCCGTTGCAGCCGGTATCGCCGCCTGGCGGGCGTCCAGGCCGGTGGAGGACCCTTGGAAGGTACCGACGCCGGTAAAGCCCGCCCCCACGGCCGCCCCGGCCGGCGAATCGCTGAAGGACGCCGCCGACAAGGCCGGTTCCGCGACTGTAGCGGCAGCGGACTCCGCGGCTGAGGCATCCAAGGAGGCTTCCGATTCCGCAACCACCGCGGCGGACAAAGCCACGGAAACGGCCAAGGACGCCGCCGGCAACGCCGCTGACGCCGCCGACAAGGTTGCCACCGACGCCAAAACGGCCGTACGCAACATCGCGGCCAGCCTGAACAACGGCACAGACAAGCCCGGCAAGTAGAACCTGGCCGGCACAGGCCGGCTGAGTCGAGACCCTGCGCCGGGCAGTCCGGCTGCCGGCAGGTGTCCTGCACTCTCCCAAGGAGGGATTCCGCCACAGTGCGGGATCCCTCCTTTTGTTTGACGCGGGCTCCGCAGGCACGTCACGGTCCGGCTTCAAACGCCAGGCTTGATGCTAAATTTGTGGTGATGTCACCCCATAGATCACCCCAGGATGCCTTGCTCCTTGCTCCACCGCCGGCTGTGTCTATCGTCATCCCGGCGTACAACGAGGAAAGCGTCATCCGGCAGTGTCTGATCGCCGCGGTCTACCAGTCGGTGCCCGCCCACGAAATCATTGTGGTGGACAACCTGTCCACGGACCGCACGGCGGAAATCGTGCGGCAGATGCAACTGGAGTATCCGGAGAGCCCGATCATCCTGCTCAGCCAGGACCGCGACCAGGGGCTCATTCCCACACGCAACTTCGGTCTGGACCACGCCACGGGCGATATCCTCGGCCGGATCGACGCCGATTCCGTGCTGGAACCGGACTGGGTGGAGCAGGTGCAGAAAGCCTTCGCCGACGAGTCTGTGCACGCTGCGACGGGTCCGGTGGTCTATTACGACATGCCCATGCGCCGGTTCGGGCTCAAGGCCGACGACAAGATGCGCCAACTGATGCTCAGGCTTGCCAAGCACCAGTATCATTTCCTCTTCGGGTCCAACATGGCACTGCGCCGCTCGGCCTGGGAGACCATCCGCACAGAAGCCTGCCGCGACGAGCGGGACGAGATGCACGAGGACATTGATCTGTCGCTGCACCTGGCCGACCACGAGCTCCGGATCCAGTACTGGCCGCAGATGATCTCGGGCATGTCGGCCCGGCGGCTGGAGGACTCGCCGCGGGATTACCGCTACTACGTGACGCGCTTTGACCGCACCTACAAGGCCCACAACGTCAAGAAGATGGCACTGAAGGCGCCCATGGTGGTCTTCTTCTCGGTCTACTTCCCGGCGAAATTGCTCCGTGCCATCCACACGGTCAACGTTGCCCAGCCGGCCCGCCGCGGCGGCCAATAGCGGCCAATGGCGGCGGCCACGCGGCCGCCGGGAGATGCGGCCGCCGGGAGCGGCCTAGTCGGTGCCGAGCTCCGCCAGCCGCTCTTCACCGGCTCCCTCGCCCGTTCTCCGGGCGGAGCGTGAGCCTCGCTGCCCCAGGACCACGACGGCGAGCCCCACCAGGATCATCGCCAGCCCCACGTAGGTCCCGGCCGGCAGCGTCTCGTCCAGGAAGGCTGCGGCCAGGAGCGCCGCTCCGGGGATTTCCAGCAGGATGATCATGGACACCAGCAGCGGGCTCATGGTCGCCAGCAGATAGTTGAACGCGGTGTGCCCCACCAGCTGTGCGCACACGGTAATGGCGAGGATCCCCAGCCAGCCGGTGGCTTCGAACCCTGCCAGCGGCTGTCCGGCCAACAGCGCCATCCCCGCCACAATCGCGGCGCACATGCCGTAGCACAGGGTCGTATAGACGCCGGTGCCCATGCTCTGCCGCGCCTTGCCTCCGGCGAGCGTGTAGATGCCCGCCAGGGCGCCGCCGGCGACGGCCAGGAGATCGCCCACAAGCGCCTCGGGCGAGGAGCCCATATCAAAACCGGTGATTGTCACGACACCGCCGAAGGCGAGCCCCAGCCCTACCAGGACCGGCCAGCGGAGCCGGACTCCCCGGAAGAGCTGGAAGATCGCGATCCAGCCTGACTGAAGGCACACCAGCGCAGTCGCCGCCGCGACCGACGTCAGCTGCAGGGAGGTAATGAAACACGCGAAGTGCAGGGCCAGGGCGACGGCAGCGGCGAGCGACCAGCGGAACTCGGCTCCGGTCACCTTTCCGAACTGAMGGGGGTTGCGGACCACAACCGGACCGGCCATCACGACTGCTCCAATGGCGTTGCGCCAGAAAGCGATGGCGAGGGCACTGACCGACGTGGCGCCCAGCGTGGCGGCAATAAGGGGCCCCGACGAGGCCACACCCAGCACACCTACGGCCGCAAGTAAGAAGTTCACGCTCCAACACTAATGGGACGGACAGCAGGGGCCCTTACGGCCGCTGCTCCTTGACGGGTGCATACCGCGGTGCCAACCTTAAGGCGCGGTCTCACGTTCCGGTCTCGCCATCATCGAAGAAGGAGACCATCATGGCGTCAATGATCCGCAAGAGCCTGGACAATCCCGAAGAGACGCGCCCCGTTGCCGAGGGCATGGGTCAGGTGGAGCTCGTCAACCTCGAGGCCGGCCCGGTTGGACGGGCCACCTTCCTTCCGGGCTGGAAGTGGTCAGACCACGTCAAGCCGATCGCCAAAACTGACAGCTGCATGGCCAGCCATACCGGCTACACGATTTCCGGCCGCATCAAAGTCGTCATGGACGACGGCGAAGAACTCGAATTCGGGCCCGGCGACTTCGGTGTGATTCCGCCGGGCCACGACGCCTGGGTGCTCGGCGACGAGCCCTACGTGTATATCGACTGGCAAGGGATGGCGGACTACGCCAAGCCGAAGGAGTGAGTGGGGAAGGCATGAAAAAAGCCCCGGACAGCGTTTCCGCTGTCCGGGGCTTTTCCTATGGTGGAGGCACGGGGACTCGAACCCCGAACCCCCTGCTTGCAAAGCAGGTGCGCTACCAATTGCGCCATGCCCCCATAAGAAGCAACCCGWCAATCATACCCTAGGTCCGGAGAGCTGATTTCCAGCTTCCATCCCCGGGTTCCGGGCTAGTCAACCGTATCGGTTGAATTGCTCCAGATCACTTTCCGGGCTTCGGATTCCTGCACTTTCCTGTAGAGGAGGACGCCTGCGACCGTGGCTGCGATAACCAGCAACTTCTTCACATGCACCCCGTTCCGGTTCTGTCATGGACGAACCTTCACTAACCTCTGCCAGAACCAGTACAGGTTCCGTGGGCGTACCAGGACTTGAACCTGGGACCTCTTCGTTATCAGCGAAGCGCTCTAACCGCCTGAGCTATACGCCCCGATGCCTCATCGGGCCGAGATATGACTGTACAGCACATCCCGGCCCGATCTCAAATCGAGGCCTTTTTCCGCGGGAATCCGCGGAAAAGTAAGGGCATTAGTCGTCCGTGAGGGTCACGCCGATGCCGCCGACGAGCGTCGCGGCAATGTTGTAGAGCACCGCCGAAAGCATCGACAGCGCCGTCAGCAGCACCACATTGATTACGGCGATGATGGTGGCAAATGAGGCCACCTGACCCAAGGATGCCACCTTCTTCAACTCGAAGCCGCCGCCTTCGGAGCCGGCGAGGGTCCCGAGCAGGCTGTCCACCTGGTCAAAGATCCCGGTCAGGTCCAGGACGGTCCAGAGCACGATCGCCGCCACGACGGTGACGATTCCCAGCGCCACGGAGAGCAGGAAGGCCATTTTCAGCACGGACCAGGGGTCAACCTTGCTGACCAGCAGCCTGGCACGGCGCACCTTGGCCTTGGGAGCGGGCTTGATCAGCCCGGCAGTGCCTTGCCCGCCGGACTGGGCGGGGCGCTGACCCGGGACGGCGGGGCGCTGTCCGGGGACCGTGGGGCGCTGGCCGGGTGCGGCGGGCCGCTGGCCCGTTCCCGTGGCTGCGCCGGACACCCCGGGGCGCTGCTGCGGACGCGAGGGGGCGCCTACGCGTGGTGCGGCGGCGGGCTGCCGCACTCCGCTCGGCACGCCGCTGCTCGGCTTGGGATATGAGTCGGAATTACTCACTCGTTACCTCCGGTATTGTCTTCGTCCAGCTCGGCATTGCCTGATGACTCATCTGACTCCGGGGCCGGTACTGATTCTGCCGCTGCGGACTCCTCATGCAGTCCGCCATCTTCAGCCAACGTTACGTCATCGGGCGTGGATGCCCGATTTTCGGCCACGTCTCCGGCATTTTCACCGGTGTCTTCACCGGCATCTTGACCTTCGGCCGGTTCCTCGACTTCGAGCCCGCGTTCGCTGTTGCGCGCGACGGCGATGATGCGGTCGTTCTTGTCCGGCTTGGCAAAGATCACGCCCATGGTGTCGCGGCCCTTGGCCGGCACGCCGCTGACCGACGAGCGGACCACCTTGCCGCCTTCCATGACCACCAGGACTTCGTCTTCCTCGTTGACAATGAGGGCCCCGACGAGGTGGCCACGTTCTTCCTGGTACTTGCCCACCTTGATGCCAAGGCCGCCGCGGCCCTGGAGGCGGTATTCCTCCACTGCGGTCCGCTTGGCGAAGCCGCCTTCGGTGACAATGAAGACAAACGAACCGTCCTGCACGACGTCGGCCGCCAGCAGTTCGTCGTCCTCGCGGAACTTCATGCCGGTCACGCCCGAGGTGGCACGGCCCATCGGGCGCAGCGCATCGTCGGTCGCGGTGAAGCGGACGGACTGGCCCTTGCGGGAGACCAGCATGAGGTCATCGGTCTCGGACACCAGCTGGGCCGAGACAAGCTCATCGCCGTCGCGCAGGTTGATGGCGATGACGCCGGCGGACCGGTTGGTGTCGTAGTCCTCCAGACGGGTCTTTTTGACGAGGCCGCGTTTGGTGGCGAGCACCAGGTAAGGGGCGTGCTGGTAGTCGCGCAGGTCCAGCACCTGGGCGATGTGCTCGTCCGGCTGGAACGCCATCAGGTTTGCCACGTGCTGGCCCTTGGCGTCGCGGCCGGCTTCCACGAGCTCGTACGCCTTGGCGCGGTAGACCCGGCCCAGGTTGGTGAAGAAGAGCAGCCAGTGGTGGGTGGTGGTGACGAAGAAGTGTTCGACGACGTCGTCGCCGCGCAGCTGCGCGCCCTTGATGCCCTTGCCGCCGCGCTGCTGCGAGCGGTAGTTGTCGCTGCGGGTGCGCTTGACGTAGCCGCCGCGGGTAATGGTGACGACCATTTCCTCCTCGGGGATCAGATCCTCGATGGACATGTCGCCGTCGTAGCCCAGCAGGACCTTGGTGCGGCGGTCATCGCCGTGCTTGGCCACGATCTCTGAGAGTTCGGTGCTGATGATCTCGCGCTGGCGCTCCTCCGAGGCCAGGATCGAGTTGTATTCGACGATCAGGGCCTCAAGTTCGGCGTGCTTGTCCTGGATCTTCTGGCGTTCCAGTGCAGCGAGCCGGCGCAGCTGCATGTCCAGGATGGCCCGGGCCTGCACGTCGTCGATGTCCAGCAGCTCCATCAGCCCGTCGCGGGCCGCTTCGGTGGTGGTGGACGCACGGATCAGGGCAATGACCTCATCGAGCGCATCCAGCGCCTTGAGAAGGGCCCGCAGGATGTGCGCTTCCTCCTCCGCCTTCCGCAGCCGGTACCGGGTGCGGCGGGCAATGACGTCCATCTGGTGCGTGACCCAGTGCCGGATGAAGGCATCGAGACTGAGCGTGCGCGGCACCCCGTCGACGATCGCGAGCATGTTGGCGGCGAAGTTGTCCTGCAGCTGGGTGTGCTTGTAGAGGTTGTTCAGCACCACCTTGGCCACGGCGTCGCGCTTGAGCACGATCACCAGTCGCTGGCCGGTGCGGCCCGAGGTCTCGTCGCGGAGGTCGGCGATGCCGGAGATCTTGCCGTCCTTGACGAGTTCGGCGATCTTGATGGCCAGGTTGTCCGGGTTGGCCTGGTAAGGCAGCTCGGTGACCACCAGGCACGTGCGGCCCTGGAGTTCCTCGACGTTGACCACGGCGCGCATCGTGATGGAGCCACGGCCCGTGCGGTAGGCGTCCTCGATGCCCTTGTGGCCCAGAATCGTGGCGCCGGTCGGGAAGTCCGGTCCCTTGACGCGCTGGATCAGCTCTTCGAGCAGCTCTTCGCGGCTGGCGGTCGGGTTGGCCAAGTACCACTGCACACCGTCAGCGACCTCGCGGAGGTTGTGAGGCGGGATGTTGGTGGCCATGCCGACGGCGATGCCGGAGGACCCGTTCACCAGGAGGTTCGGGAACCGCGCCGGCAGGATGGTCGGTTCCTGGTTCTTGCCGTCGTAGTTGTCCTGGAAGTCGACGGTTTCCTCGTCGATGTCCCGGACCATTTCCATGGCCAGCGGCGCCATCTTGGTTTCGGTATACCGCGGAGCCGCGGCGCCGTCGTTGCCGGGCGAGCCGAAGTTGCCCTGGCCCAGCGCCAGCGGGTAGCGCATGGTCCAGTCCTGGATCAGGCGGACCAGGGCGTCGTAGATAGCGGTGTCGCCGTGCGGGTGGTACTGGCCCATGACTTCGCCCACCACGCGGGCACACTTGTTGAAGGAGCGTTCCGGGCGGTAGCCGCCGTCGAACATCGCGTAGAGCACGCGGCGGTGGACGGGCTTGAGGCCGTCGCGGACATCCGGCAGGGCACGGCCCACGATCACGGCCATGGCGTAGTCGAGGTAGGAGCGTTGCATTTCGGTCTGCAGGTCCACCTGCTCGACGCGGTCGGTCAGTACGTCGCCATCGAGGATGGCGCCTTCAAGGACGGGCTCGGAGCCGGCGGGCACCTCTGGTGTTTCGTCACTCATAGTCTATATTTTCCGTTTCAGGTATATATCAGTCCGGGCATATTCGGGGCTTGGCTGCCCTCTAGATGTCCAGGAACCGAACGTCCTTGGCGTTCTGCTGAATGAAGTTTCGGCGCGATTCAACGTCCTCGCCCATCAGGACCGAGAAGATCTGGTCCGCCGCCAGGGCATCGTCCATCGTCACCTGCAGCAGCGTCCGGTGGTCCGGGTCCATAGTGGTGTCCCACAGTTCCGTGTAGTCCATTTCACCAAGGCCCTTGTAGCGTTGGATGCCGTTGTCCTTGGGGATGCGGCGGCCGGCGGCCTGGCCCGAGACCAGCTTCGCGTCGCGTTCCCGGTCGCTGTAGACGTAGTCGTGCGGGGCATTGGACCACTTGATCCGGTACAGCGGCGGCTGTGCGAGGTAGACGTAGCCGTTTTCGATCAGCGGGCGCATGTAGCGGAACAGCAGCGTCATCAGCAGCGTCGTGATGTGCTGGCCGTCGACGTCGGCATCGGCCATGAGCACGATCTTGTGGTAGCGCAGCTTGGCGATGTCGAAGTCCTCGCCAATGCCGGTGCCGAAGGCGGTGATCATGGACTGGACCTCGGCATTGCCGAGCGCCTTGTCCAGCCGGGCACGCTCGACGTTCAGGATCTTGCCGCGCAGCGGCAGGATGGCCTGGGTCTCCGGGTTGCGGCCGCGCTTGGCGGAACCGCCGGCCGAGTCACCCTCCACGATGTAGACCTCGCACCTCTCCGGGTTCTTCGAGGAGCAGTCGGACAGCTTGCCGGGCATGCCGAAGGATTCCAGCGGGCTCTTGCGGCGGGCGTTGTCCCGGGCCTTTCGGGCGGCCATGCGCGCCTGGGCTGCGGAGATCGCCTTGCGGATGACGTCCCGGGCGGGACCGGGGTTGCGCTCGAGCCAGTCGCCCAGGCCGTCGGTGACAACGCGCTGGACAAAGCCCTTGACCTCGGAGTTGCCGAGCTTGGTCTTGGTCTGGCCCTCGAACTGCGGCTCCGAGAGCTTCACGGAAATGACTGCCGTCAGGCCCTCGCGGATGTCGTCCCCGGTGAGGTTGTCTTCCTTTTCCTTGATGATGTTCTTCTCCCGCGCATAGCGGTTGATGAGTGAAGTCATCGCGGCGCGGAAACCCTCTTCGTGGGTGCCGCCCTCGTGCGTGTTGATCGTGTTGGCGTAGGTGTGGACACTTTCGGAGTACGCGTTGGTCCACTGCATCGCCATTTCCAGGGCAATGTGCCGTTCCGTGTCCTCGGTTTCGAAGGCGATGACGTCCTCGTGGACCACATCAACCTTCTTGCCGGAGTTCAGGTGCTTGACGTAGTCCAGCAGGCCGTCGTCGTACTGGTAGACCACTGTGTGGAATTCCGCGGCGATCTCACCTTCGGTGGGGACGGTGTCCAGGTCCAGGTCGTCGTCCTCGGACGATTCCCCCGGAGCGCGGCGCTCGTCCGTCAACGTGATGCGCAGGCCCTTGTTGAGGAATGCCATCTGCTGGAAGCGGGCCCGCAGTGTTTCGAAGTCGAAGTCGGTGCTCTCGAAGATGCTGGCATCGGGGTAGAACGTCTGGGTGGTGCCGGTCTCGGTGGTTTCCTCGCCCTGGATCAGGCCGCCTTGCGGCTTGCCGCCGTCGGCGAAAGACATCCGCCAGACGTGTCCCTGGCGGCGGACCTCTGTGTCGACCCGGCTGGAGAGTGCGTTGACCACCGAAATGCCGACGCCGTGCAGGCCGCCGGAGACGGCATATCCGCCGCCGCCGAACTTGCCGCCGGCGTGCAGGATCGTCATGACGACTTCCACGGTGGGCTTGTGCTCGGTGGGGTGCATGTCCACGGGGATGCCGCGGCCGTTGTCGACCACCTTGACCCCGCCGTCGGCCTGCAGCACGATTTCGATGTGCGTGCAGTAGCCGGCCAGGGCCTCGTCCACCGAGTTGTCCACCACTTCATAGACGAGGTGGTGCAAACCGCGGGGGCCGGTGGAGCCGATGTACATGCCGGGACGTTTCCGGACAGCTTCCAGGCCTTCAAGTACGGTGATGTCGCTGGCGCCGTATTCGCGCGATGTCGCGGTCCCCGACGGCGCCGCTGCCGCAGCCTCTTGTTCCACCGCTTCCGCTACGTCTTCCACTGCCGGGATCTCTGCATTGTCGTTAGCCACAGGCGCTTTCGACTCCTCTATGTTCGTTGAAGGCCGGCGGTTGCCCCTTCCGTGGAAAAGGCTCCTGCCAACAGGCACGTCACTGACGACGCCGGGTGTTTCCGTTGACTTGGGGATCCCGTCCGCCGCACGCTGAAATTGCGTCGGAAACGGACTCAGTCAACGCTTCACCGGCGCCCAGTTATCTACACCGATTCTATCGTGTTATAGGGGCCAAACCTGCATTCCAGGGCGCCAAACGGGCGGGAAAGTGCCGCTGGGAGGGCGCTGGCTCCCCCTGCAAGGCATTCGGGGTCCAGCCCTAGGGTTCCTATACGACTCCGGGAGGTTCAAGCGCCCTACACGCCGCTTGCGGATTTTTCAAGGGCTTTTGCAAGAAGTGCTTCAGATCCGGTGCCCGCCAGGGGCCGGGGCTATCCGTACGTGTCGCGGGGACCCCGGCCGTTGACCGTCCGGAGGCCCTTGCGCCAGCTCGGGGCGGCGGGTCCGAGCACCTGGATGCTGGTGACGACGCCATCGCCAAGCTCGGTCCGGAATTTTTCCAGCAGGCTGCTGCTGAGCAGCCGCAGCTGGGTTGCCCAAGCCGTGGAATCGGTCCGCACATGCAAGGTGGTGTCGGTAAAACTCTCGGGAGTGCAGTGCGCCGAGATCTCCGGGCCCACCAGCACGGCCCACTGCGCCATGACGGAGCCGACGGCCACCGGCGAGCTCCAGCCGCGTTCGGCCACGAGGCGTCCCACGACTTTTCCGAGGCCCAGCGGATCCCTGCCGGTGCCGTGGAATTGGGAGAACCCGCGGGTTCCCCGGGCCGCGCGGGCGGGTTTTTGGCTGGCGGCACCGGAGCGCGGGACCGCCCGCCGGATTTCGCCCCGGGCCGCGGCGGCGTCGCGCATCCGGTTCAAGGCGGCCTGCGCGGCATCGATATCGTCGGGGTCACGGCCGGGCTGCAGGCCGCCGTCGGTATCCTTATTCATCGATTTTCCTGCTCATCGATTCCTCCCGGGATGACCTTCACCCGCCGTCCGGTCAGCTCCGCCGGGATATCGTCCTCGACGGCGGCAGTGACCAGCACTTGCTCGGCGCCGGATACTATTGCCGCCAGTTTACGCCGCCGCTGGACGTCGAGTTCGGCAAAGACATCGTCCAGAATCAGGATCGGGGGCGAGCCACCCGTGCGGGCATCGTCGAGCATGACGTAGTAGGAGGCCAGGCGCAGGGACAGGCACATGGACCAGGTTTCCCCGTGGGAGGCGTAGCCCTTGGCCGGCGCCGACCCAAGCACGAGCTCAAGTTCGTCGCGGTGTGGCCCGACCAGCGAGATTCCCCGTTCCAGTTCCTTGCGCCGGGCTGCGGCGAAGGCCTGGATGTAGCGGTCGGTGAGCTGCTCGACGGAGAGCAGGCGCAGGTCTTCCGCAGGCGCGGCCTCATCGGCAGCGGTTCCGTCCGCAGGTCTGGAATCCGCTGGTCTTGAGGTGCCGCCGTCGTCGTCCAGGCTGTCCTGCAGCGTGGAACGGTACACCGCAGTGGCCAACTTGGAGCCATCGGTCAGCTGCGCGTAGGCGTTTTTCAGGTGCGGTTGCAGCCGGTCCACCAGCTCCAGGCGCGCGTGCAGCAGCTCAGCCCCGGCCCGGGCCATGTGCTGGTCCCAGACATCGAGCGTTGCCTCGTGGCCCGTGCTGAATTTTCCGGCGCGGGCCGACTTGAGCAGCGCGTTGCGCTGCTTCAGGACCCGGTCATAGTCGCTCCTGGTCGCGGCGTGGCGCGGCATGAGGCTGACCAGGAGCTCATCCAGGAACCGGCGGCGGCTGGACGGATCGCCCTTGACCAGCGCCAGGTCCTCCGGCGCGAAGAGCACCGTCTGGCAGATCCCGAGCAGGTCCCGGGCACGGACCGGGTTGCTCCGGTTGATCCGTCCGCGGTTGGCCCGGCCCGCGTTGATTTCCAGCTCCAGCACGGTGGACTGCTCGCCACGGACCAGCTTGGCCCGGATCATGGCCCGCTCGGCACCAAACCGCAACAGCGGCGCGTCCGTGCTGACCCGGTGCGAGGTGAGCGTGGCCAGATACCCGATCGCTTCCATCAGATTGGTCTTGCCGATGCCGTTGGAACCCACCAGGACGGTGACTCCGGGCTCAAGGCTGAGATCGACCTGGGCGTAGCTGCGGAAATCGGTGAGCGAGAGTTTTTCTAGGTACACGCGGGATTCAGGACTTCACAGGCAGGATCAAGTGGCCGGGGCAGGATTATTTGGCCGGCCGGGTCGCGTGGCCGCCGAACTGGTGGCGCAGCGCCGAGACCATCTTCATGGCCGGCGAATTGTCCTCGCGGGAAGAGAACCTGGCGAACAAAGCAGCCGTGATCGCCGGGGCCGGCACCGCGTTGGCAATGGCCTCCTCGACGGTCCAGCGGCCTTCGCCCGAATCCTCGACGTAGTCGGAGATCGATTCCAGTCCGGGATCCTCGTCAAGGGCCTTGACCATGAGGTCCAGGAGCCAGGAGCGGACAACCGTCCCCTTCTGCCAGGCCCGGAATGTCCCGGGAAGATCGGCGACGATCTCCTTGGCGGCCAGGAGCTCGTACCCCTCTGCGTAAGCCTGCATCAGGCCATATTCGATCCCGTTGTGGACCATTTTGGCGTAGTGGCCGGCGCCGACGCCGCCGACGTGCACAAAGCTGTCGGCCCGCTCACCTGCGGGACGGAGCGCATCGAAGACGGGGAGTGCCCGTTCGATGTCCGCGGCATCGCCGCCCGCCATCAGGCCGTAACCGTTCTGGAGGCCCCAGACCCCGCCGGACACGCCGCAGTCCGCAAAGCGGATTCCCTTTTCGGCCAGCGCGGCACCGTGCTTCTGGTCTTCGGTGAACCGGGAGTTGCCGCCGTCGATCACGAGGTCACCGGCGTCGAGCTTGGTGCCCAGTTCGGTGATCACGGCGTCGGTAATCTCGCCCGAGGGGACCATGACCCAGATCAGGCGCGGCGCCGGGACGGCGGCGATGAGTTCGTCCAGGGTGGTGACGTCGGCAACGTCGGGGTTGCGGTCAAACCCGGTGACCTCGATCCCGCCCTTGCGCAGCCGTTCACGCATGTTGAAGCCCATTTTTCCAAGGCCGATTAGTCCGATGTGCACGGGATGAACTCTTTTCTGCGCTGGGGTGCTTCGTTGGGGACGGCCGTGATGGCCCGCAGGTGCCGTGCTCCCGAGGTCCGGGGCACGGCAGTGACGGGCTAGTTGGGCAGCCGGACGGGCATGACGAGGTAGCGGTAGTCGCCCTGGTCCTCGCCCTCGGCGTCCTGCTGGGCCGTGATCATGGCGGGCTTGGGGGCGGTGGTGAAGGAGAAGCGCACGAACTTGGTTTCGATGACGCTCAGGCCCTCGATCAGGTAGTGCGGGTTGAAGGCCACGGTGATGTCTTCACCGGACAGCTGGGCTTCGAGCTCCTCGGAGGCCTGGGCGTCCTCGCCGGTGCCGGCGTCGAGGTGCAGCTGGCCCTGGGTGAAAGCGAGCCGGACAGGCGTGTTGCGTTCGGCCACGAGCGAGACGCGGCGCACGGCTTCGACCAGTTCCTGGGTCTGTACGGTGGCGTGGATGGGGGTCGAATCCGGGAAGAGCGAACGGATCTTCGGGTAGTCGCCGTCGACCAGGAGTGAGGTGGTGGTCCGGCCGCCGCTCTCGAAGCCGATCAGCCGGCTGTCGTCGTCGGCGAGGGCGATGTTGATGTCGCCGCTGCTGCCCAGGGTCTTCGCCACTTCGTTGAGGGTCTTGGCCTTGACCAGAGCGCTCGTGGAGATGCCCGGCGTCGCAGGCTTCCACGGGACTTCACGCATCGCCAGGCGGTAGCGGTCGGTGGCCAGGAGGGTGATGAGGTCGTCCTCGATTTCCATCCGCACGCCGGTCAGGATCGGCAGGGTGTCGTCCTTGCTGGCCGCGATGATCACCTGGGATACGGCCTGGGCGAACGAATCGCCGGGCACGGTGCCGCTGATCGTCGGCAGGGCCGGCAGCGGCGGGTATTCGGCCTCGGGCATCGTGGCCAGGTGGAAGCTGCTTCGGCGGCAGGTGAGCGTCACTTTGTTGCCGTCGGTTTCGACCTCGACGGGGGCGGACGGCAGGCTGCGGCAGATGTCCGCGAGCAGGCGTCCCGATACCAGGATGGTGCCCTCGGCGCTGATGTCAGCGGGGATTTCGAGCCTTGCGGAGGTCTCGTAGTCGAAACTCGACAGGCTGACGGTACCGGCTTCAGCCTTCAGGAGCAGGCCCGAAAGTACGGGAACGGGCGGCCGCGGAGACAACGACCGGGCGGTCCATGTCACGGCTTCTGCCAGGACGTCCCGTTCGACTCTGAACTTCACGGAAGGGTGCCGCCTTTCATTGCTGCTGTTAGTGCTGAAAATCGCTGAAACTGCTCAAGCTGCGGCGGACCTCGGCAGGGACGCCGAATTCCGTCAACAAGGGAATCGTTCGCCCACCCGGGCCCCATGGCCCCGTAGGAACCACAAAAGATGTCCGGGACGGACGCACTGCAGACAGCTTAGCCCCAAGGTGAGCGTTTCTCCCATCCCCGGGTTACATCGGTGTTGTTCGCGGGGCCGGTCTCCTGCGCCGGTCCGGAACGGGCCTGGGCGCTGCTCGGAGGTCGGAACGAGATTGTTGTTTGAGGGAATTTCATTTTCTTGGGATTAGTAGTGTTAATAACTGCTGTGGAAACTGTGGATAACTCGATCCTGCCGTGCGAATCCGCGGTTAAGCCCTGTTCATGGACTGTGGGCGGAGCAGGTTTTAAACAGGGTGTGGATGGGGACAAGATTTTTGGCCGACTGGCCAATCCACAGGCGCCTTAAGGGTTTTAAGCCCATTAACCGCGGTTGTCCCCTTAACTATCCACAGGGTTGTCCACAGGGCCCTGTTAATAAGGATAAGAGTGCGCCGGCCGATGGCTCAGGAATTGCGCTGCTGTTGCTTGATCCGGTTGGTCAGCTCGGTCACCTGGTTGTAGATGACCCGGCGCTCGGCCATGAGTTCGCGGATCTTGCGGTCGGCGTGGATCACGGTGGTGTGGTCGCGGCCGCCCAGCTCCTGTCCGATCTTGGGCAGGGACATGTCTGTCAGCTCCCGGCACAGGTACATCGCGATCTGCCGGGCGGTCACCAGTGTGCGGGTGCGCGACTTGCTGCAGAGTTCTTCCATGCTGAGCTTGAAGTAGTCGGCTGTCTGGGTGAGGATCTGCGCCGAGGTGATTTCCTGGGCACCGTCGTCGGTGATCAGGTCCTTGAGCACCATCTCGGCCAGGGCCACATCCACCGGCTGCCGGTTCAGGCTGGCGAACGCCGTGACACGGATAAGGGCTCCCTCAAGTTCGCGGATGTTGCTGGAAATCTTGGAGGCGATGTATTCGAGCGCATCGTCCGGTGCGGAAAGGCCCTCGCTGAGGGCCTTCTTCCGGAGGATCGCGATGCGGGTTTCGAGTTCGGGCGGCTGGATGTCGGTCAGCAGGCCCCATTCGAAGCGCGACTTCATCCGGTCCTCGAAGCCGGCGAGCAGTTTCGGCGGCTGGTCCGAGGTGATGACCACCTGCTTGTTGTTGTTGTGCAGGGCGTTGAACGTGTGGAAGAACTCCTCCAGCGTCCGGTCCTTGCCGGCCAGGAACTGGATGTCGTCGATCAGCAGCACATCCACGTTGCGGTACGTGGTCTTGAAGCTGGTGCCTTCATCGTCGCGGATGGAGTTGATGAAGTCGTTGGTGAATTCCTCGGAATTGACGTAGCGGACCCGGATCCCGCTATAGAGCCGGCGCGCGTAGTGGCCGATCGCGTGAAGCAGGTGGGTCTTGCCGAGTCCGGAGTCGCCGTAGATGAACAGCGGGTTGTAGGCCTTTGCCGGCGCCTCGGCTACTGCCACGGCGGCTGCGTGGGCGAACCGGTTGGAGGA
This sequence comes from Arthrobacter sp. P1_A5, assembly GCF_056406825.1. Classification (NCBI taxonomy): domain Bacteria; kingdom Bacillati; phylum Actinomycetota; class Actinomycetes; order Micrococcales; family Micrococcaceae; genus Arthrobacter; species Arthrobacter sp. P1_A5. Next base: position 23,904 of record NZ_JBFTZL010000001.1, read on the forward strand.
ACCGATCACGAAGGTGTCGAAGACGTACTTCGGGTTCAGCCGGCCGAATTCGTGCGAGGTGCTCGGCAGCATCGGCTGCGGCTTCAACTCCACGGTCGGGTCGGCGGCCAGGGAAAGTTCGACGGCGGGTTCGGGTTCTGTGTGCAGCGGCACCAGATCCGTGTCGACGTCGATCGCGCAGCGGATTTCGTCGGAGAACACGCTGCGGAGCGCGTCGTCAAGGGCTTCCTTGACCTGGGTCTGCAGCACTTCGCGGGTGAGCTCATTCGGAACTGCCACCAGCAGGGTGGAACCGATGAGCCCCTGCGCTTGGGCGAGGATGACGAAGCCGCGCTGCCGGGGAGAGACACGGTGGTCGTTCTCCAGGAGGCTCACTACCCGCCGCCAGGAACTTCCGACAGTGTTGGCTTGGTTGGCTTCGTCTACTGTCATCAATCAGTTCCTCAAACTTGCTGGCCTGCATTACGTGCATCCACGCGGTCCGGAGCTGTCCACCGGCCGGCTCAATCCACAGGGTTATGCACAGTCCGTGGATAAGGGGTTACTGAGACACTGTAGGGGATGAAAACGCCAGAAGATAGCTGGGTTCAGTCCTGTGGATAATTACACCGTTGTGGTTCTGAAATGGGGCGCGTGACGCACTTCATCCACAGGCTGCGGGAGCAGTTAGCCACAGCTGGGGATAGCCTGCGGAGCGGTCCCCGGTTTGACTCGGGAGGTTGGCAAGCCCTAACGTTGTGAAGTCCCATGTGTACGCTTTTCGCCTCATCTGCATCTTTCCTGACGCCCCGCGTCGTGTGAGATACGAGGGAAGCGGCACATACCAAAACTTAGCGTCGGCCAGTTCTTCCCCTTGATCGGGTGGGCGCACCTTTGATCCACTGGAGTAACTAACGTGAGCAAGCGGACTTTTCAGCCGAATAACCGCCGTCGAGCCAAGAAGCACGGCTTCCGCCTTCGTATGCGTACCCGTGCCGGCCGTGCCATCCTGGCAGCCCGTCGTGGCAAGGGCCGCACCGAACTGTCGGCCTAAATAACTGACTCGTCGGTCCATATCCCTGTGCGAGTTGAACGGTGCTAGCCACCAGGAACCGTCTGCGGACATCAACCGATTTTTCAACAACTGTACGTTCCGGTGTCCGCAATGGACGCCGGAACGTAGTGTTATATGCGGCAGCTCTCGCTGCCGATGAACCAAGCCGGATCGGATTCATCGTTTCCAAGAGTGTCGGGAACGCTGTTGTCAGGAACCTCGTTAAGAGGAGACTGAGAGAAGCCGGTGCTTTGTCGTTGCAGAAATACGGCAGCGGGTTCGCCATTGTGGTCCGGGCCCTGCCCGCCGCGGCGGGAGCCAGCTGGGACCAGCTGCTCGCCGACTATGACGCCGCTTTGGAGACGACCATGAAAAGGCTGGGCAACCGCCTTTCGCAGGCTGCTTCACGAGGTTCTAACGAGACGACACAGGAAGGGACCCCGCGTGCGTAACTCAACTGCCGCCGACGTCCCTCCTGCAAAATCCGCAGCAGCATGGTTGGCCCGGGCAGTCTGGAACTTGCCGCGCAATGTCCTCATCCTGTTGCTCCTGGCGTACCGCAAGGTGATCTCACCGCTCTACGGCCAGGTATGCCGCTTTTTCCCCAGCTGCTCGGCCTATGCCCTTGAAGCGATCACCGTCCACGGCGCGGTGAAAGGAAGCTGGCTCGCAGCGAGGCGCCTGTTGCGCTGCCATCCATGGAATCCCGGCGGTGTGGACCATGTCCCCGCCGGGCATCGGGAATGGCCGGCGGGCCGCACCCCCACAATTGTTGTGCTGAACAATCCGGATATCTACCTGGCTGCTCAGCCTGATGGAGAAGGCCGCTCTGCGGCCTGACGAATAGGGAATCGTATGGACATCTTTGAAACAATTTTGGCCCCGTTCAAATGGCTGGTCTCAGCCATCATGGTCGGCTTCCATGACGGACTCAGCGCCATCGGCATGTCGGCGGCCAGCGGCTGGACCTGGACCCTGGCCATCATCGGGCTGGTGCTGGTCATCCGCGCCGCCCTGATTCCCGTCTTCGTCAAGCAGATCAAGGCCCAGCGCGGGATGCAGCTGCTGCAGCCGGACCTGAAGAAAATGCAGGACAAGTACAAGGGCAAGACGGACCAGCTCTCCCGCCAGGCCATGGCGCAGGAACAGATGGCGCTGTACAAGAAGCACGGCACCAACCCGTTCTCCGCCTGCCTGCCCATGCTGATCCAGATGCCCTTCTTCTTCGCGCTCTTCCAGGTGCTCTCCGGCATCAGCTCGGCCAAATCCAGCGGGCATGGCATCGGCGCGATGAGCGCCGAACAGGTCAAGCAGTTCGATGAATCCACCATCTTCGGTGCCCCGCTCTCCGCCTCCCTGCTCCACGGCGGCGGCGGGAACCAGATGTCGGTATGGATCCTCTCCATCGTGATGATCCTGGCCATGACGGCCTCGCAGTTCATCACGCAAAAGCAGATTATGGCCAAGAACATGTCCGAAGAGGCCCTGGCCAGCCCGTTCATGCGCCAGCAGAAAATGATGCTCTACATCCTGCCGGTCGTCTTCGGTGTGGGCGGTATTAACTTCCCCATCGGCGTCCTGATCTACTGGACCACCACAAACCTGTGGACCATGGGACAGCAGTTCTTCGTGATCCGCCGGATGCCTACGCCGGGATCTCCGGCGGCCAAGGCTCTCGCCGAGCGCCGGGCAGCCAAGGGCCTGCCCGCCCTGCCCCTTTTGGGCGGCAAGAAGGTCGACGCCGAGGCAGCCGAAGCCTCCGCCGCGGCCGCCGTCGAAGCCAAGACCCAGCGCGTCCAGCCGCAACGTAAGAACAGGAAGAGGAAGTAATGTCCGCCGAGAGCACCGAACACGCTATTTCCGCCGAGTTTGACGAGGACCGGGACGACGCCCTGAGCGCGGCCGACGACTCGTCACAGGGTGCGGACGCCGGCACCGGCAAGAGTGTTTCCGCCAGCCGCCTCGAAGAAGAAGGCGACGTCGCTGCGGACTACCTCGAGGAACTGCTGGATATAGCGGACATTGATGGCGACATCGACATCGAGGTCCGCAACGGCCGCACGTACATCTCGATCGTCGCCGAAGAGGAAGCCGCCGGGCTGGACAGCCTGGTGGGCCGTGACGGCGAAGTCCTTGAGGCCCTCCAGGAGCTCACGCGGCTCGCGGTCCTCTCCGCGACGGAGAACCGCTCCCGGCTGGTGCTGGATATCAACGGCTACCGTGCCGAGCGTGCCGGCGACCTGCAGAAGATCGCTGAAGACGCCGTCGCTGCTGTGAAGGATTCCGGTGAGGCAGTTGCCCTGGCTCCGATGAGCGCCTACGAGCGCAAGATCGTGCACGACGCCGTCGCTGATTTGGGACTCGTGAGCGAGTCCGAAGGCGAAGGCGCCGACCGGCACATCGTTGTCTCCGCAGACTGAACCGTTGACTAGCTTGATGGTTGAAATTTCCGCCCCGGAACTCAAGGCAGCAGAGTCCATCTTCGGCGACCGCCTGGAACTGGCGAAACGCTATGTCGAGCACCTGGCGACGTCCGGGACCGAACGGGGCCTGATCGGGCCCCGCGAGGTGCCCCGGCTTTGGAGCCGGCACGTGCTTAACTGTGCCGTCATCGAGAGCCAGATTGCCCATGGAAGCCATGTCGCCGACGTCGGCAGCGGCGCCGGCCTGCCTGGCCTGTGCCTGGCCATTGCGCGGCCGGATCTGGAACTGACGCTGATCGAACCACTGGAGCGCCGCGTCATCTGGCTCCAGGAGGTAGTGGATGATCTTGGCCTCGAGAACGTCACGATCATGCGCACCCGCGCGGAACTCGCAGTGGGACTCGTGAACGCCGACGTCGTGACTGCCCGCGCCGTATCCGCGCTTTCCAATCTCGCCGGGCTGACCATTCCGCTCCTGGCCGGCAAGGGCGAAGTCGTCGCCATCAAGGGACGCAGCGCCGGCGAGGAAATCGAAAAAGCCGCCAAGGTTATCCGCAAACTGGGCGGCATTCAGACGTCCGTGGTGGTGGTGGGCGAAGACCTGCTTGAGGAACCCACCACCGTTGTGCGAATCGTAGTGAATAAGCCTCAAAAGATTACCTAGCACCGGCCCCGGTGCCCGGGGAGTCTGAGGGGAAGAGGTTAGGCTAGTAACCGGCAGTAAGAGCCGAATGAGAGTGAGCGTGTCATAGTGAGCAGTAGCGAAGCCTCCACACAACGGATCCCGCCGTTTGTGTCCCTGGGGTCCGCACGGGCGTTTACGGCTCCTGCAGTAGCTTTTGACTACTCCGGAAATCACACGGCTTCGGTTGCGAAGACGACCGGGATGGCCGGTGTTTCACGTGAAACATCCCTTCCGCACACGGGGAACGTGCTGGATTCCATCGATGATTCCAGTCCCATCGCCCGCGAACTCGCGCACGAAAACAAGCGCCGCGAGCGGTTGCTCGGCCGGCAGCTCCCCAAACCGGAGAGAACCCGGATCTTCACCGTTTCCAACCAGAAGGGCGGCGTCGGCAAGACCACGACGACCGTGAACATCGCCGCCGCGCTGGCGGCCGCTGGCCTGAACGTGCTCGTCATCGACATCGATCCCCAGGGCAACGCTTCCACCGCCCTGGGAATCGAGCACCACGCCGATGTCGACAGCATCTACGATGTGCTGATCAATGATGTCCCTCTGAAGGACGTCGTGGCCCCGTGCCCCGACATCGACAACCTGATCTGTGCGCCCGCCACCATCCACCTTGCCGGTGCCGAAATTGAACTCGTTAGCCTGGTGGCCCGCGAGCAGCGGTTGCGCCGCGCAATCGATGTGTACTCCAAGGAGCGCGCCAAGAATGGCGAGGAGCGGCTGGACTACATCTTCATCGACTGCCCGCCGAGCCTCGGGCTCCTGACGGTAAATGCGTTCTGTGCGGCAGGCGAAGTCCTTATCCCGATCCAGTGCGAGTACTACGCCCTCGAAGGCCTCAGCCAGCTCCTGAAGAACATCGAGATGATCCAGAAGCACCTGAACGCTGACCTGGTTGTTTCCACTATTTTGCTGACCATGTATGACGGCCGCACCAACCTCGCCGCCCAGGTGGCAGCCGAGGTCCGGGAGCACTTCCCGAAGCAGGTGCTCGGCGCTGTGGTGCCGAGGTCGGTCCGTATTTCCGAGGCGCCGAGCTACCAGCAAACTGTCATGACGTATGATCCTTCTTCCAGCGGTGCCCTGTCCTACCTGGAAGCCGCCGCGGAAATCGCGGAACGTTAGAATCTTTCAAGAATTGCACTAACCAGAGCCAGGTGAATCCCGGCTCTTCCACTGGAGGGATTTATCCATGAGCGATAAGCGACGCGGCCTCGGCCGTGGACTTGGCGCACTCATTCCAAGTTCCGCCGCGGCAAACGCCTCCGGAAACGGCGCTGCCCCATCCCGGCCCGTGGACCTCTTCTTCCCTGAAGCCCGAAAAAAGACCTCCGACGCCGAGCCGCACCCGGACGCCACTGCCGCACGGGACAAGGAGCCGAAGTCCACACCGTTCAAGGCCGACGATTCCGCTGATCTCACGGTTGACACCACTGAAACCGGCAGCGCTGCTGCCGCCGTCACCAAGAAAGCTCCCGCCCGAAAGTCGGCTGCTTCCAAGCCGGTCCCCGCTGCTGCCAAGGCGACTGCGTCCGACGCCGGCGAACAGCTGACGTTTGATTCCTCGCCCGAGCACGGCGACGAGGGTACTGTTGACCTCGTCGAGGTGCCCGGCGTCAGGTTTGCCGAAATCCCGGTTACTGACATCCACCCCAACCGCAAGCAACCCCGCTCGGTCTTCGATGAAGATGACATGGCGGAGCTGGTGCACTCCGTGCGGGAAATTGGCGTCCTCCAGCCAATTGTGGTCCGTACCTCAACCGAAGAGGGTGGCGAACCCTATGAGCTCGTCATGGGTGAGCGACGATGGCGTGCAGTACAGGCCGCGGGCCTGGAAACTATCCCGGCGATTGTCCGTGACACCACCGATGACGACCTCCTTCGCGACGCGCTGCTGGAGAACCTGCACCGCAGCCAGCTGAATCCGCTCGAAGAGGCGGCGGCCTACCAGCAGCTGCTCGAGGACTTCGGCACCACGCACGAGCAGCTGGCGGACCGGATCGGGCGTTCGCGGCCCCAGGTTTCCAACACCCTGCGCCTGCTGAAGCTGCCCCCGCTGGTGCAGCGCCGGGTCGCGGCAAATGTCATCTCCGCAGGGCATGCCCGAGCACTCCTGGCACTTCCTGACGCCGCGGCCATGGAACGCCTGGCGCAGAAGATTGTTTCAGAGGGCATGTCGGTCCGAGCGACCGAAGAAGCCGTGACCCTGTATCAGAGCCCCGCCTCGCCAGCCAAGAACAACATCCCGCGGGCGGGAGCGCGCCACGAGCGACTGGACTACCTGGCGTCGTCGCTGTCTGACCGCCTCGATACTAATGTCAAGATTTCGCTTGGTGCCCGCAAGGGGCGTGTCAGCATTGAGTTCGCCAGCGTTGAGGACCTGAACCGCATCATGGATGTCCTCACGCCGGGAGCGCCAAGCTAGGTCGCGACTCGCTGAGTTCTCCGGAAGGGTCTGTTTCACGTGAAACAGACCCTCCCTTTTTTATCTCTACCGATGCTGCCGATGCCGGCCAATTCGGTGCCGGCGGATTCGGTGGTGTCGGGTTCGGCGCTGTCGTGTTCGCGGCTGCGGGCGTGGGACCGACGCAGTGCCGTGGTCCTTCTGTGGAAATTGTCAGTATCGCCGGATCTACTTCGGCGAGACTGAGGCACACGTGCGGAACGACGGGCTGGTGCTGGGCAGGCGGATGTCCCAGACTGGGACGGAGCTTCCTGCTGAGCATCCTGTTGTGGAGTCGATGGGCTTCCGGTGGCCGTACCGTCCACTCTGTTGCGCTTCGTGGGTGGAGCTTCTGATTCCATGGAACGGCTACGCCGAGTGAAATGGCGGCTGTACATACAGTTCTCCTTTATGCGGAAGGGGCCCCTCCCTGTCGATGCCGCTGCGATCGCGCTTTTCAGCGACAGCCATCTTCGCCACCTTCCAGAGCTCAATGAAGAGCTGAGATGGAGTGGTCCATCAATGTTTCACGTGAAACGGGGCCGCGAATCTGCGCCTTGCCCCATCGAACGCCTTGCTGGCTGGTCGCCCAGGTGAGGACGCAAAAGGGCAGAAGAATCCGGCCACCGGCTGGAGACCGATGCGCTGTCGTCACTCCGGCAGCTGGACTGCGTCCCCGTCCATGGTCATGGCAATGCCGGTGGACTGGGATGCCGAGCGAATGCCGTCGTTTCGACCAAGGGTCCACCGTCTGCGTCATGACGGTTCAGCCTCCCCTTGAAGGGGGTCGGCCCGCAGCTATGGCCCACCTTTTCCTGGCGGCCGGGCCGGCCGCGGGTGCGCTATGCGACCACATTCATCCATGCCGGTGCGAAGCAGGGGAAGCGACTCACTACGGCGCGGCTGCTGCTTGGCGGCGGTGCAAGCTCGCCGCAGCCACAGCCGAACCTCGGAGCGACTGTTGTACCGTTGCCAGTCTCTGCGGGGGTCACCCGCTCCTGTGCGCCGCTGAAAGTGCCATACGGCGCCGCTGCTGCGTTGTGTGGCCGCGTGGTTGACTGAGGGAAGGCGAAGCCGACTGGAGCGCAGCTGAAGCCTTGCACGCCTTGAGATGCCCTGATGCGGCACTGTCCGCTCCTGGCAGAGGCCCGCGGCACTCTCCCGCTGCTTACGATCACGGGCCGTGAAGGCACCCTCCGTGAAGGAAAATTGAAGCGGGTGAACCCTGAGTTCGTGCAGAGGCCGGCAGGCTGGTCAGCTACGTGCTTCGTCGGGTTCGGCGATGGATTTGTAGGCCGTTCCGGTGGTTACGGTTGAAGTAGGCGTCCGACACGCGCCTCGAAACGAACCCTGGACAGAGGTATCGATGCGGGCGTGGACGAAGGTCGGGACAAGGGCGACGGTGCAGACCTGGACGCCGAGCTTGGCGTGCAGATCGGGACGAGGGCGACGGTGCAGGCCGGACGCCGACCTTGGCGCGGGAATGGACGCGGGCCGTGTTAGGGAGGGTGATCTGGCGTCGGTGCCGCAGAAAGTAGGTGGTCTCGACCGCGCGGGCAGAGGCCTCTTGTGGGACTGTGACAGCGGAAGCTGACCGGAGGTGCCTCCCTTTTGCGGATGTCTGCGTCCTTCGACTCCCCCGCCGGTTTGCTGTTCACCCCCTTTCACTGGGTTGCCCCCGCGTCCTAGGTTCGGCATTCAGTACTTGATTGTGCCCGTCAGTTTGCCGGGACCCGGGCAACCGGAACCGGGGCCCTGACACGCATCCTCCCCACCCCGGTATCCGGGTGCCATGACCGCCAACGTACTGCTGCAGTCCCGTCGCCGCATCCAGCCGTAACCATGCGCCATGTGGCATGCCGGTGTGCAAGGCATGCCTGACCTCCCTGAGGGCCCCGGCGGGCGTGCTGTTCCTGTCGCATTCTTCAGCTTCCTCCGGCGAGCCGGACGCCTTATCCAATGGCCGAGATGGCCCTGTGTGGGGCTTTCCCGGCACCCCGGACACGGCACCCCTCATCCGGAATCGCGCACCGGACATCTGGGGCCCCCCACACTTTGCCGCTGCCGGCGCCTGCCGGCTTGCCGGTACCCGCTTGATGATGGTGCAGCGCAGGTCCTGTACTGCTGCACATCGGCTGACCCTGCTGCAGAGTGGTTGGAAGGAGTCCTCCAGCAGGAGCTCAGGCCACGCGACGCACCCGCGAGAAGGGAAGCGGAGCCCACGTGAAGTAGGGCCGGGGTCGTACCGATCAGTCCCAGGCGTCAATCAAACCTTCCCTGCGGATTGAGCCTGGCCGGAACTGTCGGGGTGGTTCTTGTGTGGGCATCCAGCCGACACCAGAGGGAAGCTGCCGAGCTGCTGCACGTCCAACTACACGGCTACCCGGGCCGGGTCCGCTCCCCCGGACCAGCGTGTTTCGGGCGGCCAGGTTCGTCGCCCCCGGGCATCAGGGCGCAGTTGCCTTTAGGATCCAATCCGCTGACCGCGCCGGACCCGTAAGTTGGTGCAGCAACCGGAGGGATTCAAACCGCAAAGAAGGGAAGGCAGGCATCCGGGCCAGTCTGATTGGGTTCGGGACTTGTGCTTGCGCGTGTCAACTGTGCCGGCACGACCGGGCCGACCGCTTTTTGCAGTCCGGCGCCTCCCTCATGCGAATCCCCAAGTCGACCGGCAATGCTTCAGTCGGAACAGGACCAGTGCTGTCCCAATGCAAACAACGCATGGCAAACACACGGTCGACGAGCCTCTTCGTGTCTGCATCGGCCAACGGACACAGCGGGTCCGCGGACCGGCGTGGAAGGATGATCGAGCAGACAGACGCAGCGAGGGTGCGAGGCCCGCCAAGGTCTCCGTACTCACAGAATGTGAGCTGCCCGGCAAAGTTCGTCGGGTCCTCGGGTGCCGTCGTGGCATCTTGGCACGGCAGAGAGATCCCCTGGACGTGGGATGGAGGAGTTCCTTGGGACAGTGGCTCCGCTCCCCTGGTTCTCTTGAGTTCCGCCTGGCGCTGTGGAACAAGCTGGCTTCGGCCGGCGCGTCGGGCGATGCAATGACACGCTGGCGGTCTCGGCGCGCGACGGGTTTGGTTCGCCCCACGTGGATTTGCAGTTCCCGGCCGCCTTGGTATGACACGTCCGGAGAGCACTTCACTGCAGGTCAAGGGTGCATCCAGGTGGGATTCGTGTGGCCGTTCCCGGCTCGGATTTTAGCCAGCGGCCGGTGGATGGGGCGGTGGATAGAGCGGTGGATAGAGCGGTGGATATTGCTGTGGATAACTTTGTGGATTAGTGACTGATTGCAGCCCGTTCGTGTCGCCAGATTCTTGGGCGAGCTGTCGTCGTGACAACGGCCCCTAACGTCCTTTCAGGGCTCCCAGTCCGTTTCACGTGAAACATGATCATGGTGTGCAGCGACGATGGTCGAAGCATTCGCGAAGATGTACTAAATCGACGTTCTATGGTTAATTTTTCGGCGATATACGCTCTCCGCCGTGATTGCGAGCCGGAGTTCTTAATCGGGGTCCAGGACATGTCTCTGGGACGGTGGGTGGCTGGTCAGACAGCCAGTTCGGAGGGGCGACCGCCCTCGGCGGCCCACTAGGAAAGGGCATGTGAATAATCTCTCAGCACCTGTGGATAACAGTGTGAATAACTTCTGTGGAGAAACTCGTGGATATCGAGTGAGCTCCGGATTCTGTGGCCGCTGGACGGGCCGGGAATGCGCTTGTATCGGCCGCCGCTGACCTTCGCCTAGCGCCCAGGATGCCGGTCGTGAAGCTCGTGTATTGACAGTCGGAAGGCATTCACGGTGTCACCATGAGTGTGGCGATTTGCGGACAGATGCCGAGGGCTCGAAGCACATCCATAATGAGCAGCGGCGGTCGCGGCGCCTGCAGGGGCGGGTCAGGTTCGTGGCTGGACCTGGATGTCCTTGGTCTGGCCGCCATGGAGTCGAACCTGCTGCGCCGCGACTGGCAGGGCAGGGGTCCAACCTTCATGAGAACAAGCCTTCATGAGAACAGGCGCGCGATCTTCTTGTTCCGCGAATATCGAATTGGCCCACCTCGGGGATACAGGAGCCGGCTCAATCCGCTCCCCCCTAGAGCGGAATAGGGGCGCCCGGCTGCAGCCAGCACAGGAGTTTGGGCAAGCCTTAATGTAGCTTGAGTGGTGCCTGAGACCGAAGCGGCCCGGGGCGGAGAGCGTGGGCATTGTTCAGCTGGGACATGATCATGCCGCGCGCCGAACGGGGATGGTGTTTGATGAACCGATCAGCCCACGAACTGTGAACAGGCACTGCGCGTTTGACCCTGGCTGCCGCCGGAGGGTCCATGGACAGGAAGCCTGGGGAAGACGAGCGGAGCCTCGGGAAAGGCGAATTGGACGCGGACCGGAGGCGCAGAGACGCAGAGGAGCAACTGTCGAGACGCGCCATGAATTGAATATAGTGGGGGCCTAACCGGTGGAATCGCCTCAGGGCCGGGCCCTGTGTTTGGTCGGTTGCCCCATGGAAAGCAGGTCCGGTCCGTGCGTCCTACGCCACGCAGAGTGCGGGAACTGCGCCGGCGGTAACGGCGGCGGGGCGTGTTCATTCGCTGACTGACTGCCGCAGCGATCCGAAATTGATCGTCGGTTCGCTCTAAAATCAGACAACATAGGCCCTTGGTCGTAGGCGTGGGGCAGAGCGCACATGAGCACTCTGCCCCACGCTCCGGGCTGAGCTCAAGCAAGTTCCCCGCCCGTTCTGGGGCGTACGGCGCGCCGCTTCATAGGCACCTAGGTTCGCATGTCCACACACGCGGCGGCTCGCAGAGGCCTGAAGGGGCTGGCGGCGGTTCCCCCATCGTGGGCTACGGACGTGAATCTGGGTCTGCCTCGCTGGAGACTTTTACTGGTCCGCTGACATGTTTCACGTGAAACCGAGCGTTCTGGAGATGCCGGGACGGGGTGGGATTCGGTGGTCTGCGCGAAATCCCGTCTGTTGTGCGGAACTGTGGTCGCAGCCGGCGGTGCCGCATCGAGCGTTGGGCGAGGAATGTTGGCGTCCACGGGCACGGGCCACCGTCCTGGGGCCGCTCGGCCAACGTTGTGCCTGGCCCTTCCAGCAGGGAGGCGCAGACCATCGAGCGCATCTTTGCGTCCGTTACACCGGCCCCAATTCACGTGGAAATGGGTAAGCTGAGCCGATGGCCCCATTAGTTTATCTAAGAGCCAACTATCATGTCGTCCTCATTTGCGATTTATGGTTGGGACCAAGGGCGTTTCACGTGAAACATTGGTGCGGCGCCGGTGGGTGGAAGTATTCGGCGCTCTCGTGATGAGCCTTCCAGTTTCACGTGAAACGTCGGGAGCCCGGAGGTTGGCGGGAAAATTCGGCAGCTGTTTCACGTGAAACAGTGTCTGAACCGGCCGGCCGCTGGCTACGGCCGGTAATGACGAGTGAACCCTGATCGCCTTTCGCGGTAAACGTGGACGAATAGGTGTCGTTGTGACAGCCAAGCGCAGTCGTGGTCATCAGTCGCCTAGTCGACTATTTCGCCGCGGAACCGGATAGCCCCCAGACCCCTCCCCGAACCCGTGGCGGACGACCAGGAGTAGTCACGGGGTGTTGCGCTGACAGGCGGGCGTTGGTCCGTCCCGATCTCGGCGCAGCAGCGGGGGTTATTGCGCAGCCCTAACGGCAGTATCGGCGGATGCCTTCCCGTCAGAGGACCAAGCTCCTGGTGTGAATGCGACCTCCACCCTCGACTCCCCCGCGACGGGTAAAGAGTGTATGGAGTGTACTTGGCGGCCGGGCTCATCCCGAAAGCCCCTCACCGTCCCTGCGAGAATTGGATGTTTCACGTAAAACATCATTGTGCGACGTTTCGTATGGCGCTTCGGTGGAATATGGGCGACAGTCTCGTTGGTGACCACAAAGGCAACGGAAATCGAGTGGGTGTTCTAACCGGAAGCCGTTCTATCAAGCGCAGGTACACACCGCAGCAACTGCTAAGTGGGTTGTCGCGATCACCATGTTTCACGTGAAACAAGGCGGTGGTGTCCCCTGCGCAACGGCCAAACACCTTCCGTGCGTGTCAGCACGAATAGCAGTTCGCCGGCCGAATGATGGCCCATTCCACAAGCCGGCAGCAGCCAAGAGAATTGTCAGCCAGCAGACAAAAAACAATGCCGATAGACAGCCACCCAAGGTTGCAACAACGGTTATGGCAGATCTATGGTGTGTCCGCCTAGTCCTACTCCCGACCGATGGCCTTGGAGCACAACAAAAAAGTGGCCCCCGCCAGAAGCGCGGGCCACTCTCGGTCGGCCTAGGACAGGACGTCCGCAAATTCCTTCTCGAAGAACTGCTTGGGCCGGGCGCCGATCACGGTGCCCTTGACCTCGCCGCCCTGGAACAGGTAGACGGCAGGGATGGAGGTGATGCCGTACTCGGCAGCGATGGCCGGGTTGTCGTCAACGTTCACCTTGACCACGTCAACCTTCTCGCTGTACTCGACGGAAATCTCGTCAAGAATCGGACCCAGCTTGCGGCAGGGGCCGCACCATTCGGCCCAGAAATCGACAATGACGGGCTTCTCGGAGGCCAGTACATCAGTACTGAAGCTGGCGTCCGTTACGTCTTTTGCGTTGCTCATAACCTTTGTCTCTCTTCCGTTGGTTGCTGCGCGCCGATTAGGCGTGGAAATCTGCGAGGTAGTGCTCGACGTCGAGGGCCGCCACACATCCGGAACCGGAGGCGGTGATGGCCTGGCGGTAGGTCGGATCAATGACGTCGCCGGCAGCGAAGACGCCCTGGACGCTGGTCTTCGAGGTGCGGCCGTCCACGGCGATGGTTCCCTCTGCGGTCAGCTCGAGTTTGCCCTTAACCAGATCGGTGCGGGGATCGTTTCCGATTGCCACGAACACTCCGGTTACGGCCAGTTCGGATTCCGTGCCGTCCACCAGGTTCTTCAACCGCAATGCGGTGACTTTGTCCTGTCCCAACACGTCTTCCACACCGGTGTTCCACACAAAGTTGATCTTCTCGTGGGCCAAGGCGCGGTCAGCCATGATCTTTGAAGCGCGGAGGGCATCGCGGCGGTGGACCACCGTGACGGACTTGGCGAACTTGGTGAGGAACAGGGCCTCTTCCATGGCGGAGTCGCCGCCGCCGATAACGGCAATGTCCTGATCCTTGAAGAAGAAACCGTCGCAGGTTGCACACCAGCTCACACCGTGGCCCGAAAGCCTCTTCTCGTTCTGCAAGCCGAGCTCGCGGTAGGCCGAGCCGGTGGAAAGAATGATAGAACGGGCCTTAAAGGTCTCCCCCGTGCCGATGGTGACCGTCTTGACGTCGCCGTCGAGGTCCAAATCGGTGACGTCCTCAAACTGGATCTCCGTGCCGAAACGGGCGGCCTGCTTCTCGAAGTTCTCCATCAGGTCCGGGCCCATGATGCCGTCGGGGAACCCTGGGTAGTTCTCCACGTCCGTAGTATTCATCAGTTCGCCGCCGGCCGTAACCGAGCCTGCCAGGAGCAGCGGCTTCAGGTTCGCGCGCGCCGTGTACACCGCTGCGGTGTAGCCCGCCGGGCCGGAGCCGACGATGATGACATCACGTACTTCGGAGGCAGTGTTTTCTGCGTTGCTCACTGAACGGTGAACCTCTTCCTTTGTCGATGCGCCCGCCTCGATGGCCGGCCACATGGCACAACTATTGCCGGGCATTGAATATTCCGGCCGAAATGGGCGTCACGGAGCAACACCACTACTCAGGGTACCGGTTTGCCGGGGCCGGGGCCGGAGACGACCCAGGATTACCGGCCCGCCGGCGGGCACGACCGCCGCCGCACGACCGCAGCCTGAGAGCGCAGCCGCGGCCTTACAGCGCAGCTGCAGAGCCCTACGCCGCAGCCTTACAGCGCAACGGCGGCCGCGCAGGGCCGCTACTGGACTTTGATTTCGGCCAGGCGCAGGCCGTACCCATAGCGGGTCTTGGGTGCGGCCAGCTTCGGAAGCTTCTTGATGGACACGATCACGTACTGCGCCGTGACGGGTTCAGACAGCGGCATGGTCAGGTCCGGTGACGTAAAGCTGTTGCTGCCAATCTGCTTTGCACCGTCCAGGGTCGGCTTGTCATTGGTGAAGACGCTGATGTTGCCCCCGGAGGCCCCCAACTGGCTCAGAGTGACTGAGGAGACCTTGGAAGGGTCCTTCAGCTTGACCACGAGCGGAACTTCGGAGGCGAGTCCGCCCCAGTCGTCCGTCGCGAATTCCATGTCTGACCAGAAGCTCGCGCCGTTCCCGTCAAAGGTCTTGACGAGGTCGGAGTCGTAATTTCCGGCGAAATCGAAGTTGCCGAGTCGCGTCACGTCTTCGATGACGGGCGGTCCGGCCGCCGGCGCCTCGGTGGCGGTCGACGACGGCTGCGCGGTGGACGGTTCCGGTGCGCTGGAGGAGGCGGAGGTTGCGGCGTTGGTCTGCGGGCTGCTCTTGAAGAGGCTGCCAAGGTTGGTGACCGCGAAGATCAGGCCCACCACCAGCACGGCAGCCAGGAGCCCGCCCACCAGCCAGCGCATGGAACGCGGCTCCCGGTTGGGCTCGTCCTCGTCTTCGTACTCGTACTCGTCTTCATCCTGGTCGACGGCGGCACGGGCGGAGGCGGGGAAGTTGCCCGGAGCCCGATCCGCGGAGTCGAAGCCGGCAGCAGCCACTCCGGCAGCCGTGGCTGCGCCGCCGTGGTGCTCTCCGCCGTGCTGATCGTCACCGGTGTAGTCGTCGTCGGACCACAAGGAAACTTTTGGTGCCGAGGCGGTTGCCGGCTGCTGCGCTGCCGGTTCGGCCTGGCGGGGCGCGCCGCCGTTCTGGACGGGCTGCGGCGCCGTTGAATGCGCGGCCGTCTCCTGCGGTGCGGTTGTGGGGGCTTTAGGTGCCCTGGCGGCCGCCCCGGCTGCTGCCGCGACGCCTGCCGAGGCAGCAGGAGCGGCCGCGGGCCGCGACGGTAACCCCGCGGGGGGCGCCGCCGGGGAAACCGGCGGCTGTGCGTTTGCGCCCTGGGCCTGGCCATAGTTGATGTACCCGGCGTCGACTTCCTCGTCGTCGTAAAGCCCGTCGTAGGTTTCGGGTTCGTGGGAGCGGGCCTGCCCAAAGATCTCGCTGCCCAGCGTGTCCGTGAAGAAGGGTTCGACGTACGGCGGGTTGGAAGAGACTACAAGATCCAGCAGATCCGCCGCCGAGGTGTGGTTGGTGATCAGGTACGTGGTGGCATCGCTGACGCCAAGATCGAGGATCTGCACGTTGCCGGGGCGTTCGCCCGTGGCCACTTCACGGGCGCTCTGGGCCACCTGATCGGCGTTGCCCGGGCCTGCGACGAGGATGCTCACGGGGCGGTTGAGCACCTGGTCCACACCGTCCAGCACCAGATCCTGGTCATGTGAGGTCAGTACGGTGGCAGTGACCTTGTAGCGGCCACCGAGTACTGATCCGACATCGATCGGGTGGGACACGGGCTCCTCCTAGACTGTCCGGGACCTGCCGACGTGGTCACTCCGAGAGCGACCGTGTGCCCTCCGGTAAGCCGGTTGACCGCTGGTCCGCAACTTCCCTTGTTAGTCTTCGATCCTAGCCGATGCTCTGTCCAGGCCGCGTGAGCACGGCAGTTCGAAACGGAGCCGGGATCATTTTTTCTTTTTCCCGCCAAACGGGAAGTAGGGGTTGTGGCCGGCCGGGCCCTGGTAGGTGCGGCGGCCCGGCAAGGGAACATCGCCCTTGCCCAAGCCGCCCTGCGCGGTGCTGGGGAGGTCTTCTGCCGGCAGGTAACCGCCCTCCGGGCCCGCGGGACGGCCGTAAGGGAACGAGTCCTCTTCCCGGATGTCGGGACCGGCACGGAACGACTCGGCGTCGAACTCGCCGGAAATTCGCGGAATCAGGCCCGTATCCACCGAGACGGTGGCCCGCTCCGGTGCCCTCCGGACCTCCGCCGCGCCGCCTGCCTGCGGCCCCGTGCCGGGCCCTGCGGCGGCCCTGCGCCGGAGCCGCCCAAGGAGCGGCGCCAGGAGGTCCTGCAGCTCGGTGACCCGGAAGAGCTTCAGCAGCAGGAAATAGGCGGCCAGCATGACGGGACCGACGACGACGATTGTCACCAGGGCGGCGATCCGGTCGCTCCAGGCGTAGCCGTCCGGGTTGTAGCTGCCCAGCAGCCACAACGCCACAGCTCCGGCGAGGGCGGAACCCAGGGCCGCATACCCCATGCGGATGTAGGAGCTGGCGATGCGGGGCCCGTCGAGGTGGCCCAGGAGCCGGCGCAGGAAGGTCGCGCTGACTATCACGGAGAGGATATTGCCGGCCGTGTAGAGGATCGCGATGGCGAAAATGATCTGATCGAACGGCAGGAACTGGATCGCGAACGCGGCCGCCAGGTTGACCAGCGCCAGGACCAACTGGATGAAGAACGGCGTCCGGGCGTCCTCATTGGCGTAGAACACCCGCGACATCATGAAGTTGGCGCTCATGAACGGGGTGCTGAGGGCCAGGATCGTGAGGGTTTGGGCCAGCATGACGCCGTCCTGGCGCTGCCCGCCCGAGAAGAACATGCCCAGCGGTCCGGCCAGCGCAAAGAGCGCCAGCGCGCCGAAAACGGTTGCCACGGCCATGGTCCGCAGCCCGTGGGAGAGCGCGTTTCGCAGGGCGGCCCGGTCTCCGTCCTGGGACGCCCGGGTCATCCGGTTGAACAGCACGGTGGCCAGGGACAGGGCAATGATGGAGTGCGGCAGCAGGTACAGCTGGCTGGCCACCTCCAGCACCGCGTTGCCCGGAATGTTGCCGGCCGCGGCGGTGTCCCCCGCCTGCTGAAGGCGGAGCCGTTCCGCGCCCGGGATCGTCGCGATGCGCATGACGTAAAGGAAGGCGAACTGCCCGACGGCGGCCGTCGCCAGGGTCCAGACGCTCAGCTTCGCGGCATGGCCCAGACCGACCCCGCGCCAGCCGAAGCGCGGCCGCAGCCCGAGCCGGAGCCTGAACACGGGGATGAGCAGCACGGCGGTCTGGGTGGCGACGCCTATTGTGGAGAACCCGGCGACGAGGATGGTCTGGAACGGGCCCCAGTTGTCGATCGTGTGCGGGTTGGTGGCGTTGGCCCCCATGATGCCGATGAACATGCCCAGCCCGGCGATCGCCACGACGTTGTTGATGATTGGCGCCCACATCGCGGGTCCAAAGGCCCCATGGGCGTTGAGGACCTGGGTCAGCAGGGCGTACAGGCCGTAGAAGAAGATCTGCGGAAGGCACCAGAACGCGAACGACACCGCGAGGGCCTTCTGCTGCGGCGAGTAGCCCTGGGTGGTCAGCTGAATGACTGACGGCGCCAGCAGCGTGACCAGCAGCGTGAGAACGAGCAGCACCAGCACCGCCAGCGTCAGCAGCCGGCTGATGTAGTCCGCTCCCTTGTCCGGCGCCTTGCTGGCTTTGATGATCTGCGGCACCAGAACAGCATTGAACACCCCGCCGGCCACCAGCAGGAAGATCAGGTTGGGAAGGTTGTTGGCGTTGATGAAAGTGTCGTTAACCGTCGAGCCCAGGCCCAGGGCGGCGGCCAGCATCCAGGTCTTGGCGAAGCCCAGGAAACGCGAAACGAGGGTTCCGGCGGCCATGACGGCGCTGGAACGGGCTTCTCCGGATTGGGCAGCTTTGGAATCGGCGGGGCCGGAGGGTACGGGGGCGGGTTTGGCTGATGACATCGTCTTCATCGTCTCACCCGCGCGGGGCATTAGTCGCTATCCGTGGACGTGACCGGCCGCACCGGCGGTCTTCAGCGGTCTTCCGGCAGGACTTCTTTGGCCAGATCCGCGATGCGGCGTTCGTTGGGGAAGGACAGCTTGCGCGCCAGCTCCTGGATCGGAACCCACGCGACGTCCACGGCTTCCTTGTCCGGATCGTTTTCGATGGTGAGTTCCCCGCCGGTGGCCCGCAACAGGTAGTGGTGCACGGTCTTGTGGACGCGGTGCCCGCTCACGGTGAACCAGTAGTCGATGCTTCCCAGCGGTGCCAGGATCTTGCCTTCGATCCCGGTTTCCTCGGCGATCTCGCGGACCGCGGCTTCCTCGTTGCTTTCCTTGCCTTCCGGGTGGCCCTTCGGCAGGCACCACTCGAGACGTCCGCCGCGGTTCAGGCGCGCGATGATCGCTACCCGCAGGTCGGCATCGGACATGTCCACCACGACGCCGCCGGCGGAGATTTCCTCCACAGTGGGCAGGGAGGCCTGGCCCGTGTGCTGGACAGGCGCGACGTTGGCACCTATTGCCGACGGCAAAGGTGCGTTTGTCCTCCTGCCGGGAGCGCTCGGTACGGGATGGGCCATGAGGTCCACTCTAACGACTCTTGCCCGCTGTTGATGACCTAAACATGGCCGGAAAGTAGACGGCCGGGAAAGTCGGCCCTGAGCGGTTCGTGCGCAATCGTGACGAACCCGCCGGATCCTTGTGGGTTCCGGTGTGGTGCTGGCGCGGTTTTCTGACAAGCTTAAGTAACTATGGCGCACGCACATCACAAGACTGACTCCCACACCGTTTCTTTCCAGGTGGATCCGGTGGTTCTGGAGCTCGGGCAGCGCTTCGTCGACGCCGGCCACGAGCTGTCCCTCGTGGGCGGGCCCGTCCGTGACCTTTTTCTTGGCCGGGTCTCGCCCGACCTGGACTTCACCACTGACGCCACTCCGGACCAGACGGTTGCCCTGATCAAGAAATGGGCGGACAACTACTGGGAGATCGGGCGCGCCTTCGGCACCATCGGGATGCGCAAGGGCGACTTCCAGATCGAAATCACCACCTACCGGGCCGACGCCTACGATCCGGAGTCCCGCAAGCCGATAGTGGCCTTCGGAACATCCCTGACGGATGACCTGCTGCGGCGGGACTTCACGATCAACGCCATGGCCCTGCGGCTGCCCATGCTGGAGMTCGTCGATCCTTTCGGCGGCGTCCGCGACCTGCACGCCTCGATCCTCAACACGCCCGGGCCGCCGGAAACGTCCTTCTCCGACGACCCCCTGCGCATGATGCGCGCCGCGAGGTTCGCGGCCCAACTGGGGGTGTCGCTGCACGCCGACGTCCGCGAGGCCATGGTCCGGATGGCGGAACGGATCAGCATCATCTCGGCCGAACGCGTGCGCGATGAACTGATCAAGCTCATCTGCGCCGCGCAGCCGCGGGCCGGCGTGGACCTGCTGGTCGATACCGGGCTCGCGGACCTGGTCCTGCCGGAAGTCTCGGCCCTGCGCCTGGAAGCCGATGAACACCACCGCCACAAGGACGTCTACCAGCACTCGCTGCAGGTCCTGGAACAGGCAGCAGCGCTGGAGTCGAAGGCGGACGGCCCGGTTCCCGGCCCGGACTTTGTGTTGCGGTTCGCTGCCCTCATGCACGACGTCGGCAAGCCGGCCACGCGCCGCTTTGAACCGGGCGGCGCAGTGAGCTTCCGCCACCACGACATGGTGGGCGCCAAGCTGACCGCCAAGCGCATGAAGGCGCTGCGCTTCGACAACGACACCATCAAGGCCGTGGCCAGGCTGGTGGAGCTGCACATGCGCTTCTACGGCTACGGTGAGGCCGGCTGGAGCGATTCCGCGGTCCGCCGCTACATCACCGACGCCGGTCCCCTCCTGGAGCGCCTGCACCGGCTCACCCGCTCCGACGTCACCACCCGGAACCAGCGCAAGGCGGACCGGCTGTCCTTCGCCTACGACGACCTCGAGGACAGGATTGCGGCGCTGCGGGAGCAGGAGTCCCTCGACGCCGTCCGCCCGGACCTGGACGGCGGCCAGATTATGGCGCTGCTTGGCCTCAAGCCCGGTCCCGTGGTGGGCCGCGCCTACAAATTCCTGTTGGAAGAACGCATGGAGCACGGCCCGCTCGATCCCGCCGTCGCCGAATCCCGCCTGCGGGACTGGTGGGCGGCACAGCCCGAGGCGGCGCCCGCCGGCGCCGAACTTTCCACCACTGAGGAGTCCTAAGTGATCGCACCATCCAACGGCCCCCGCCCCCAACTGTGGATCCTGCGGCACGGTGAAACAGAGTGGTCTAAGAGCGGGCAGTACACCGGTCTCACGGACATGCCCCTCACGGTGGAAGGCGAGCAGCAGGCCGTGGAGGCGCGCAGGGTGCTCGAGACCGTCGACTTCGACCTCGTGCTGACCTCACCCCTGCGCCGCGCCCGCCGGACCGCCGAACTCGCCGGCTACCCCGACGCCCAGTTGGAGCCGCTGGCGGTGGAATGGGACTACGGCGACTATGAGGGCATCAGCTCGGACCTCATCCGCAAGGACAACCCCGAATACCTGATCTGGACGCACGGCGTGCCCAATGGTGAAGCGCTCGACGACGTCGCCGCCCGCGCGGACAAGATCGTGGCCCGGGTGCTCGAATCGGGCCTGGACAATGTGCTGATCGTCGCGCACGGGCATTTCTCCCGCATCCTGACCGCCCGGTGGCTCGGGTTGGACCCCCGCGAGGGCCGGCATTTCGTATTGGGGACCGCCAAAGTCTGCACACTGGGATGGGATAAGAAGACACCGGCAATCGTGCGCTGGGGACTCTAAAACCGGTTTTTAAAACAAAGTCAAAGAAAGTTTATGAATTCGGTAGGCAACGGCCGTATTCGTAGTGTATTTTTATTTCTGACCCCAAGGCGACTTGCCGGGGTCACGGCGCGCGTCACCCGGCCAGTCAGCCGGAGCCACGGCAGAACAGAAAAGGAGGTTGGGAAAATGATGATTACTTTGACTAGCGGATGGATGTACTCCACCACCGCCAACCCGGCCTCGTTCGCTGAGCCGCGCCCAAATGTCGGACTGACTGTTTCCTGACCGCGTTCCCGTCCCAGGCAATGCAGCTTGGGGCCCGTGGCAGTTGGCCTTCCTCAACGGAAAGCCCAATGACGGCAGCCTGATCAGGCGGAACCACGCGGTTGCGCAGCCTCCCCATAGTTCGGAACCCAGCTTCTTGTTGGGGTTTCGGCGCTACCGCGTCCAGGGGCCATTCTCCATCGAATAACTTTTTCCTATCCGGAATTCCGGCCTAAATAAGGCCGGGGATTTCCGGGCTAATTGCCACGCCCGGAACCGGCTATTCGAATTCCTTGCATCCAGGGCTCTATTTGTCGCGCCCAAAATGCGGCCGCCCGTTTCATCCGCCCATTCCTGCTGCCTCCAGGTCGCCCCATTGAGCCCAGGCGGCGCAATCCCCCACCAACGAAAGGTCCCTGTGACTACCGCAACCACCGCTCCAGCCCACCGCACAGCCCTGCCCGCCACCCGGGCACGCCGATCGAGTCCCCGAGGGGAGGTAAGAACCATGATGAACAAGCTCTATACGGTCCTGTTCCGAAAGCTGGCCCGCAGGGAGTCGACACGCTTCAACGGCCAACTCCTGGACCAAAGGCGGGACGACACGTTCCTCGCCATGCATCAGGCCGGCCTGATTCGCTGACGCCCCGATCTGCTGACGGCCGGACACTTCCGCCACCGGCGCATGGACTAATCCCGTGCAGGGGCGACGCCCCTTACCGGCAGGACTGTCCGCAGCGAAGGAGGACCTGATGACTGACATTGGAACCGATCCCAGGGAGCCCGTGCGTCGCCGCACGGGCTCCCCCTTTTTAAGCGTCCCTTCATGGCCCGCCGTTGTGGCGGCCTCCGATACGACGTGCCAGCGAAGACCGCGGCGCGGCATGGGTCAATGTCCCCCGGTAAGCTCAAGGTCATGCAGGAGACAAAGCCGCCGGAGCGCAAACGGGTCCGATTGGTCATCCCGAGCCGCAGCGACCCTTTTCTCCGAAACTTCACGGAACTGGTAGGCGGTCCCTTGGGCCACCGCTCGGCGCCCGGGATCGTTTCGCCGGGATTCTTCACGGTGGAACGTGTTCTGGTGATCCTCACTGTCCTCGCCGCCCTGGCCGGGATCTTGCTCAAGAACTTCTGCCGCACCAACGGCTGGGAAACACCCGGGCAGTTCTACGCCACGTGCTACTCGGACTTTCCGGAGCTGTTCCGCAACCGCGGCCTCGGCGATGGCGCCTTCCCCTTCATTACCCCGGGAAGCCTCTTCGAGTACCCCGTGCTGATGGGGTTGATCGCGGGTGCCACCGCACTTCTGGTGCCCGGCGCCGGCACCGACGATCCCCGCGTCCTTGGCTACTTCGACGTCAACGCCACCCTGATCGCCGCCGTCTGGATCATCACCGTGCTGGCCACGGCACGGACGAACCGCCGGCGGTCCTGGGACGCGGCGATGGTTGCCCTCGCCCCCGGCATTGTCCTGGCGGGCGTCATTAACTGGGACATGTGGGCCGTGTGCATGCTGGCTCTTGGCATGTACTTCTTTGCGCGGAACAAGCTCGTCCTCGCCGGGATCTTCATCGGTCTGGGCACGGCCACCAAGCTCTACCCGCTGTTGATCCTCGGCGCCGTCCTGCTGCTGGCGCTCCGGAGCGGGCGTATCCGGGCGCTGCTGATCACGGCCGGTGCCGCAACCGCGGCCTGGCTGGCGGTCAACGTCCCGGTAGCCGCGGCAAATCCGGAAGGCTGGAAGTACTTCTACCAGTTCACGCAGGAGCGGCCGGCGGGCTACAGCTCACCCTGGTTCGCCTACAACCTGGTGGCCGCCCGGCTGGGCTGGAATCCGCTTGAGGCCGCGGCCATCAACTCCCTGGCACTGGACCTGTTTCTCCTGGCCTGCATCCTGATTGCGGTCCTTGCACTGACGGCACCCCGCCGGCCGAGGATCGCGCAGCTGGCGTTCCTGATCGTGGCCGCGTTCATCCTGACCAACAAGGTGTACTCCCCCCAGTTCGTGTTGTGGCTGATCCCCCTGATCGCCCTCGCCCGGCCCCGCTGGCGTGACTTCGTCATCTGGCAAGCCATCGAAGCGCTGCACTGGGGCGCCATCTGGATGTACCTGGGGCAGGCAACCAGCGGCGGCTCGACCCAGCACAACATCGACATGCCCTACTACGTCCTGGCCGTGGTTGCCCACATGCTCGCCACCGCATACCTGATGGCCCGTGTCGTCTGGGACATCTGGGATCCGTCCTGCGACGTGATCCGCCGCCACCGCATCGATGATCCGCATGGCGGCCCCTTCGACGGTGCCCCGGACTGGCTGCGGATTGATCTGCGCCGGCCCGCGGCGTCCCTGGTGCCGTGGCGGAAGAGTGCCGTGGCGGAAAGCCACAGCGCATGACTGACGTCGCCGTCGTCGGTTCCGGCCCCAACGGGCTGGCCGCGGCGGTGACCATGGCGCGGGCCGGACTCAAAGTCCACGTGTTCGAGGCGGCCGCCACACCCGGCGGCGGACTGCGCACCGCCGAACTGATGGAACCGGGCCACTTCCACGACGTCTGTTCGGCCGTGCACCCCATGGTTCTGGCCTCACCCTTTTTCCGCCGGTTCGAGCTGTCCAGGCGCGTGCCCCTGGAGGTGCCCGAGCTCTCGTACGGATCCCCGCTCGACGGCGGCCGCGCGGCGCTGGCCTATCGTTCCCTGGACCGCACCGTTGCGGAACTCGGGCGGGACGGCGCCGCCTACCGCCAGCTCATGGAGCCCCTCGTGCGGCGGGTGGAGGGCGTCGCGGACCTCACCCTGAACCAGCTGCTGCGGATTCCGGCAGATCCCCTGGCCGCCGCCGCGTTCGGCCTCCGGGCGCTCGAACAAGGCTCGACGCTGTGGAATGCGAGGTTCAGCCAGGACCTGGCTCCCGCACTGCTGAGCGGCGTCGCCGCGCATACCGTGGCGCCGCTGCCCTCGATCACCGCCGCCGGCGCCGGGCTGATGCTGGGCGCCCTGGGCCATGCCGGCGGCTGGCCGGTTCCGCGCGGCGGATCGGCCGCGATTGCCCAGGCGCTGACCGCTGACATCGAGGCCCATGGCGGGGTGGTCGAGACCGGCAGGCGGATCACATCGCTCGCGGAGCTGCCGCCGGCCCGGGCCACGCTGCTGGATGTGGCGCCCCCCGCGCTGCTACACCTGGCGGAGGGCCGGCTCCCGTCGCGCTATAGGAGCGCCCTGGCGTCCTTCCGCTTCGGGAACGCTTCCTGCAAGGTCGATTTCATCCTCTCCGGCCCGGTGCCGTGGGCGGCGGAAAGCCTCGCCGATGCCGGGACGGTGCACGTGGGCGGCACCAGGGCGGAAACCGCCGAAGCGGAGCGCCTGGTCGCCTCGGGACGGCATCCGGACCGGCCCTACGTGCTGGTATCCCAGCCCTCGCGTTTTGATGCCGGCCGCGCGCCGGCCGGCCGGCACATCCTGTGGACCTATTGCCACGTTCCGGCCGGTTCCACCGCGGACATGAGCGATGCGGTCATGGCGCAACTGGAGCGCTTCGCGCCCGGGTTCCGGGATGTGGTGGTGCAGTTCAAGGTGACCACGGCCGCAGGGCTGGCGGCGTACGACGAGAACTTCGTCGGTGGGGACTTCGGCGCAGGCCGCATGGACCTTTGGGGCATGTTGCGGCGGCCGGTGCTGAGCCCGGTGCCCTGGCGGACGCCGCTGCCAGGGGTGTACTTGTGCTCGTCGTCGACCCCGCCCGGTCCCGGCGTCACCGGCATGCCCGGCTTCCACGCCGCCCGGCATGCCCTCAAGGACATGTTCGGTCTCGGCGTCCCGGACCTCGGATACCTGGTCCCCTAGCCCCTAGCCCTGCCGCGGCGCCGCAGCGGCCGCCGTCGCCACCCTGGCGGACAGCCGTCCGTCGCGCATGCTCGCGACGGCGTCGGTGAGCGGCACGAAATCGGTGTCGTGGGTGACCATGACCGTTGCCACGCTGAATTCGTCGGTGACCTGCCGCAGCAGCCGGATGATCGCTTCGCTGCGCTGGTGGTCAAGGGCGGCCGTCGGCTCGTCCACCAGCAGCACGGCAGGGTTGCCCATGAGTGCCCGGGCAATGTTGACGCGCTGGCGCTGTCCGCCGGAGAGTTGGTGCGGCCGTTTCGCCAGGGCATGCCCGAGGCCGACAAGGTCCATCAGAGCCGCGGCGCGTTCCCCGGCCGCCCGCGCTGTCCCGCCGCGCAGGCGCTGGGTGATCACGAGCTGCTCCACCGCGGTGAGGGAGGGCAGGAGGTTGGGCTGCTGGAAGATGATGCCGATCTTGTCCCGCCGCAGTGCGGTGCGGCCGGAGTCGGGCAATCCGCCGGCGTCCTCGCCGTCGACCACCACCAGGCCGGCGGTGGGCCGGACCAGGGTGGCGGCGACGGCCAGCAGGGACGACTTGCCGGACCCCGAGGGGCCGATCAGGGACACGAATTCGCCTGCGTGCACCTTGAGGCTCACGGAGTCCAGGGCCTTGAGGGTGCCGTCTCCGTCCGGGTACTCCAGGGTGACGTTGACGAGGTTCAGGGCGGTGTTGTTCAGGGTTGAGTTCATGAGATATGCCTTTCTAGGAATATATGGGGCGGGCCGGGGCTGCTCAGTTGCCGCCGAGGGCGATGAGCGGATCGACGCGGGCGACGCTGCGGACCGCGAGGGCTGCGCCGGCCAGGCCCAGGAGCACGATTCCGGCGATGGGCAGCAGCGTTGTCCAGGGCGTGAGGAGGAACGGTGCCGCCTGCGACGCGAGGACTCCGCCGGCCACACCGGCCAGCCCCCCGGCCACCGCGCCGGCCAGCAGGACCAGGGCCGCCTGCGCCATGGCGTCCCGGAGGATGTAGCGGGCGGACCCGCCCAGTGCCTTCAGAACGGCGATGTCCCGGGTGCGCTGGACCGTCCAGACCGTCAGGAAGGCAACAATCACGAGGGCTGAGATGCCGTAGAGGAAGGCCTGCATGAGCAGCAGCGAGCCGTTCTCGCTCTTGTAGGAGCCGAGGGCCTGGAAGGACCCGTCGATCGTGGTGCTGACGGTTCCCGCGGCGGTGTTGGCGGCACCGAGATCCACCCCTGTTCCGGCGGTGGAGTCGAATGTCACGGCCAGCACCGTCGCGGCGTCCGCGTCTTGGATATGGGCCAGCTTCTGCCAGTCGGCCAGCGTGGTCCACACGACGCCGGTGTGGGAATACCACTGCTCCGGCACGACGGCCGTCACAACGAGGTCGGCGCCGCCCACCGAGGCGTGGCTGCCGATGCTGAGCTCCAGGTCCTCCGCCAGTCCGGCTCCGACGGCGATGGTTCCCTCTGTCAGCGGGGCAGGAGCCAGGCCTGCGCCGGGCTCGGTGCCGAAGACCGCAACGCTTGCCGTGCGTGCCGGCACGCCTTCGGCGCCGAGTGCCTGGAAGCGGCTCTGGCTGATCCCGACGGCGTCGGCTCGGGCGACGCCGTCGCGCGCCGACCACAGGCTCTGTTGGGCGCGCGTGACTTCGGATTCGGTAAACGAGGCCTTGGGTGCGCTCCCGGCCGGGGCGCCGAAGACCAGCTGGTCGGCCGGGAGGGCGGCGAGGGCCGACGTCGACTGGTTTCCGAGTCCGGCCGTCAGCCCGGAAAGCATGACGAGCAGGAGGGTGATGAGGGCGACGACCGCGCCCATCAGGGCGAACCGTCCCTTGGCAAAGCGGATATCGCGGATGGCGAGATACATGTTGTCCTTCTTGGTGTCGTTTGAGGCGCTTGTGGCGTTGCTTCCAGCCTTCCCTCCGCCGGGCTCCAGGGCATCGGCCGCCCGGTTGGACCGCCGCCACCGGTCGGACGGCCCTGCGATCAACCAAAAGGTTGATTCCGCCGGGGGCGGGCCGTTTTCCGCAGGAGCCCCGCCGCACCGGCACTACGCTGGAAGCATGGAGGGCGACGCCGGCAACACGGTCCACAACGGCACAGGACCCAGGGGCGCACCGCACGCCGGCGCACCGCACGCGCCGGAGCCCACCGGGGCGGCCGTCATTCTGCGCGTCCTTCGTGTGAGCCTGCACGTCGGCTTTGCGGTGCTGCTCCTGGTGGCGCTGCTCCGGCTCCTGGCCGGCGGCATCACTGGGCAGGAGTGGATCACCCTGTTGCTGGCCGTGCTGCTCGCCGCCTTCTACCTCGTGGGCACCGTGCTGGAGAAACGGCACGCCGCCCGCCGGACCCGGTTCGATCCGCGGCCCTACTCGGCCTGGTGGCTGGGCGGCGTCTGCCTCCTCTGGCTGCTGCTGGTCTGGGCCAGTGCCGACTTCGTCTGGCTGGCCTTCCCGCTGTTCTTCCTGCAGTTGCACGTGCTCCGGCGCCGGCTGGCGCTGCCGGCGATCGCATTGAGTACCGGGTTTGTTATTGCGGCGCTCTGGTTCCACAACGGCGGTAGCGCGTCTCCCGATCTGGCCACTGCGGATCCGGCCAGCGTGGGGCTGCAGCTGCCCATGGTGCTCGGGCCCGTTTTCGGCGCAGCCTTCGCTGTGGTCACCGGACTGGCCTACCGGGCGCTGTTCCTGGAGGCGGAAAACCAGCGGCTGGCGGCCGAAGAGCTGCGCCGCACCCGTGCCGAACTCGCCCGGACCCAGCACAATGCCGGCACCCTGGCCGAGCGCACCCGGCTGGCCCGGGAAATCCATGACACTCTCGCCCAAGGCCTGTCCAGCATCGTGCTGATGGGGCGCGCGGCCGAGAAGGCCCTGGACGACGGCGAACCCGCCGTGGCACGGGACAGGCTGCGGATTGTCCGGGACACGGCCGCCGCCAACCTGGCAGAGGCCCGCAACTTCGTCCGGGCCCTGCAGTCCCCCGATCTCGAGGACGGCTCCCTCGTGGCCGGACTTCTCCGGCTGTGCGAAAAGACCGAAGCGGAGACCGCGGCGCGGGGTGCCGGGCTGCGGTGCCGCCTCGACGTCGAAGGTGTGCCGGTGGAACTCCCCGGCGCCCACCAGACGGTCCTGCTCCGGGCCGCGCAGGCGAGCCTGGCCAACGTGCGGGCGCATGCGCAGGCGGGCACCGCCGTCGTCACCCTTTCCTTCCTGGGCCCGGAGGTGGCCATGGACATCTACGACGACGGCGCCGGATTCGACCCCTCGGCCTTGCCGGCCCGTCCGGACGGGTCCGGCTATGGGCTGACGTCGTTGCGGGACCGCGTGGCCGCCCTCCACGGGCAGCTGGACATCGAGTCTGCCCCGGGTGAGGGAACCGTGGTGGCCATCCGGCTGCCACTGGGCCAAGCGCCCGGTTCCAACGCCGCGCCGGCGCCGGTCCGCGGGGACCGGAAATGAACAACATCCGGGTGTTCCTGGTGGACGACCACCCGGTGGTCCGGGCCGGTCTGCGGGCAATGCTGGGTGATCTGGAGGGCATCACGGTGGTGGCCGAGGCCGCCGACGGCGGCGCCGCGCTGGCCGGACTGGCCAGGCTCCACACCCTGGGTGAGCCCGCGGACGTGGTGCTCATGGACCTGCAGATGGGCGCGGGCATGGACGGCGTCACGGCCACCGGCCGGATCAAGGCAGGAGAGGCCGGCGAGCCGCCGCCGCCGGTGCTCATCCTGACCACCTATGACTCCGACGCCGACATCCTGGCCGCCGTCGAGGCCGGCGCCAGCGGCTACATGCTCAAGGATGCCCCGCCCGAGCAGATCCGCCAGGCGGTGCTCTCTGCCGCGGCCGGCGGCACCGCGCTGGCCCCCGAGGTCGCGGCCCGGCTGATGGGCCGGATCAGGAATCCGGAGCCTGCCCTGTCCGCCCGCGAGGTCCAGTTGCTCGGATTGCTGGCCACCGGGATGGGAAACCGGGCGATCGCGAAGCAGCTGTTCATTTCCGAGGCCACGGTCAAGACGCACCTGGTGCACATCTACGGCAAACTCGGCGTGGACAACCGCACCGCCGCGATCGCCGTGGCAGCGCAGCGCAGGATCATCCGGCGGCCCTAGGCGTTCCCGGCACCCGAAGTGAAGCCGGGGGGCGGGTGACGGTGCTAAGTGACGGTGTTATGTGACAACGGACTTGTCGGTGGCCCGGGGCATAATGGGCGCCATGGGGAACTCATCAAAACTTGCACTGGCCCTTGTGGGCCTTGTTCTTGGCGGCTCGCTGGTCGCCTGCGGCGACGGCCGTGAGGGCGCCGAAAGCGCTGCCAAACAGCTCGCCTCCGCGGTGTCCGCGCTCGACGTCGGATCCGTTGCCTTTGAGGGCAAGGACTCCGGTGCCGCTAAAGACCAGCTCAAGGAAATATTCAAGGGGCTTGACCCGGCCCGCCCTGCAGTGGAAAGCGGCCAACTGACGCTGGAGGCCGATAAGGCCACGGTCCCGCTCAACTACCGCTGGAAGATCGGCTCCGAAGAGTGGAAGTACACCACCTTCGCCGAGTTCAAGAAGTCTGGCGACAAGTGGCTGACGGTCTGGAACCCGGCCACCCTGGTCCCCGAGCTGGCCGAAGGCGAGCTCGTCGGCTCGGCAACCCATTCGCCGTCGCGCGCCGACATCCTGGGCGCCGGCGGGGTCCCGCTGGTCACGTACCGGCCCGTGGTCAATGTTGGCATCGACAAGCCGGCGCTCGGCGGTGCAGACGCCGCCGATTCCGCCACCAAGCTTGCCCAACTGGTGGGGGTCGACTCGGCGGCGTACGGGCAGCAGGTCGCGGCGGCCGGCCCCGAGGCGTTCGTTGCCGCCATCACTTTGCGTGAAGAAGGACGGACCATCACCGATGCTCAGATCGGCGAGATTCCCGGCGCCCGCGCCATCCGGGACTCCCTTCCGCTGGCACCAAACCGCACCTTCGCCCGCGCCCTGCTGGGCACCGCAGCGGAGGCGAATGCAGAACAGATCGAAAAATCGAACGGGGCACTCAAAGCCGGGGACACCACGGGCACCGGTGGCCTGCAACAGCAATACGACGCGCAGCTTCGCGGCAGCGACGGCATTCAGGTCTTCGCCGAGAAGGCAGGCCTCACCGCCGCAGAGAAGCAGGCTCTGCCCAATGCGGGACGCCGCGTACTTTTTCAAACTGAGATAAAAGAAGGCACCCCGCTGAAAACCACCCTGGACCCGAAACTGCAGCAGCTCGCGGAAGACGTCCTCGGCAAGGTCGGCCCGGCGTCGGCCATTGTGGCGCTCCGGCCCTCCAGCGGCGCCGTCCTGGCAGCCGCCTCCGGGCCGGGCAGCAACGGCTACGACACCGCGATGCTGGGACAGTATGCCCCTGGATCGATCTTCAAGATGGTCGATTCCCTGGCCATGTTCCGCAACGGCATGACGCCCGACTCCAAGGTGGACTGCCCGCCCACCCTCACGGTTGACGGCCGCACCTTCAAGAACGCCGAGGGATACCCTGAGTCCTCCCTGGGGTCCGTGACGCTGCGCGACGCCTTTGCGCACTCCTGCAACACCGCGTTCATCAACGCCCGCGACACCGTCACCCAGGCACAGCTCGAATCCGCCGCGACCTCGCTGGGCGTGGCAGTTGAAGCACCCGCGCTCGGCGCGGCCGCATTCCTCGGCTCCGTCCCCGGGGATGCCGAAGGAACCGAACATGCCGCCTCCATGATCGGCCAGGGCAAAGTGCTCCTGTCCCCCCTGGCCGCCGCCGTCATGGCCGGCTCGGTGGCCAAGGGAGCCCCGGTGGCCGCCCAGCTGGTATTGAATCCGAACGAGGGCGCCAGTCCTCCAGATGCCCAAGGCGCCGCCCCCACAGGAACGGCTACCGCCGGCACGTCGCCGGCTGCCCCGGCCTCTGGTGACGCGACACCGTCGGGCCCCGCACCGGCCACGGCCGTCGAAAAGCCGGTGACTGCAGCGGAAGCCGCGGCGCTGGCTGACATGATGCGGGCCGTCGTCACCAGCGGACATGCCGGGTTCCTGGCCTCCGTCCCGGGCGAGCCCGTCGGGGCGAAGACCGGAACGGCCGAGTTCGGCAACGACACCCCGCCCAAGACCCACGCCTGGATCGTGTCCGTGCACGGTGACCTCGCCGTCGCCGTGTTCGTCGAGGACGGCGGACTCGGGGCCACCACGTCCGGGCCGCTGCTCAAGGAGTTCCTGACCCGGGCCGGCTGAGCGGACGGGAAAAGTCCGAGTCGCCGGAAATTCTGCGCCGAAATGGCGGATGCTCCCCCGCGTTGTGCGGGGGAGCATCCGCCTTTCGATGTCAATAGTGCGGGAGCGCCTCAGGCGGCAAAGCCGTCCGCGATGTCCAACACGGCGTCCAGTACCGCCAAGCCCTTCTGGGTGTCTTCCACGCTGGTGTTGCACGGCGGGACAACATGGATTCGGTTGAAGTTCGCGAACGGGAGCAGCCCGCGGGACTTGCAGGCCGCCACCAGCTGGTTCATTTCCGGGCTTGAGCCGCCGTACGGGGCCAGGGGCTCGCGGGTCTTCCGGTCCTTGACGAGTTCGATCGCCCAGAAGACGCCCTTGCCGCGGACTTCACCAACGGAGCGGTGGCGCTCGGTGAATCCACGCAGGGCCGGGCCGATTACCTTCTCGCCGAGGGCTGCCGCGTGCTGGACGATCTGTTCATTCTCCATCGCGTTGATGGTCGCGACGGCGGCAGCCGCCGCGAGCGGGTGGCCAGAATAGGTCAGGCCGCCGGGGTAGACACGCTTGCCGAACGTGGCTGCGATCTCCGGACTGATTGCCACTCCGCCCATCGGAACATAGCCGGAGTTCACGCCCTTGGCGAAGGTCAGCAGGTCCGGAACGACGTCGAAGTGCTCGACGGCGAACCAGGTTCCGGTGCGGCCGAAGCCGGACATAACTTCGTCGGCGATGAAGACGATGCCGTGCCGGGTGCAGAGCTCGCGGACGCCCTGCAGGTATCCCGGAGGCGGCACGTAGATCCCGGCCGTGCCCGGGATGCTTTCCAGGATGAGGGCGGCGATGGTGGACGGGCCTTCGAAGCTGATCAGCTGTTCCAAGTGTTCGAGGGCGCGCTGGCTTTCCTCCTCCTCGGTGGTGGAATGGAAGGCGGTGCGGTACAGGTACGGCGGGAAGAAGTGGACGGTGCCGGTGCTGGCGGTGTCGCTGGGCCAGCGCCGGGGGTCGCCGGTGACGTTGATTGCCAGCTGGGTGCCGCCGTGGTACGAACGGTAGGCGGAGAGCACCTTGTGGCGGCCCGTGTGCAGACGGGCCATGCGGATGGCGTGCTCGTTGGCGTCGGCCCCGCCGTTGGTGAAGAAGATCTTGTTTAGTTCGCCGGGGGTGCGCCCGGCAATCAGGCGTGCAGCTTCGGAGCGC
Organism: Arthrobacter sp. P1_A5; assembly: GCF_056406825.1. Classification (NCBI taxonomy): domain Bacteria; kingdom Bacillati; phylum Actinomycetota; class Actinomycetes; order Micrococcales; family Micrococcaceae; genus Arthrobacter; species Arthrobacter sp. P1_A5. The sequence goes on from NZ_JBFTZL010000001.1 coordinate 56,573, forward strand.
GCGTCGTTGACGTAACTCGGGGCGATCGTGCACAGCTTGGTGGCCTGTGCTGCGATGGCGGACACGACGGCGGGGTGCTGGTGGCCGATGTTGGTGTTGACCAGCTGCGAGGAGAAGTCCAGGTACTTGTTGCCGTCGCCGTCCCAGACGTGGGAGCCCTCGGCCGCGGAGATGACCATGGGATCGATGAGGTCCTGGGCGGACCAGGAGTGGAAGACGTGCTTGCGGTCCAGTTCATAGGCGCGGCGGGCGCCCTCGGCGGCCTCCTGCTGCGGGAGGGTTACGTTTTCAAGGGTCGAGGTCATGACAGCTGCCTTTCGGATTCGGGTGGCTTAGGCGTTCTGCGGGAAGCCGAGGTTGATGCCGCCGTGGCTTGGATCCAGCCAGCGGGAGGTGACCGCCTTGCCGCGGGTGAAGAAACCGACGCCCTCGGTGCCGTGGGCGTGGGTATCCCCGAACAGCGAGTTTTTCCAGCCGCCGAAGGAGTAGTAGGCCATGGGGACCGGAACGGGGACGTTGATGCCCACCATGCCCACCTCCACTTCGTTCTCGAAGCGCCGCGCCGCGCCGCCGTCGTTGGTGAAGATGGCGGTGCCGTTGCCGTATGGGTTGCCGTTGATCATCTCGAGCGCCTCGTCGTAGCTGTCAACGCGAAGCACGGACAGGACCGGACCGAAGATCTCGTCCTGATAGATGGACATGTCCGGAGTCACCTTGTCGAAAAGCGTGGGTCCGACGAAGAACCCGTCACCTTCCGCGTCGGCGGCGATGTTGCGGCCGTCGACGACGAGTTGGGCCCCGGCAGCTTCGCCGGCATCAATGTAGCCGGCAACCTTGTCCCGGTGCTGGGCCGTCACCAGCGGGCCCATGTCGCAGCCGCGCAGCCCGTCGCCGGTGCGCAGGGAAGCCGCACGTTGGGCAATCTTGTCCACCAGTTCATCAGCGATTTCGCCCACCGCGAGCAAGGCAGAGATGGCCATGCACCGTTCGCCCGCCGATCCGAATCCGGCATTGATGGCGGCGTCGGCGGCCAGGTCAAGATCGGCGTCGGGCAGCACGATCATGTGGTTCTTTGCTCCGCCAAGGGCCTGGACGCGCTTTCCGTTGGCCGTCGCGGTCTGATAGACGTACTTGGCGATCGGGGTGGAGCCGACGAAGGAGACGGCTTTGATGTCCGGGTGGTTGAGCAAGGCGTCAACGGCCACCTTGTCGCCGTGCAGGACGTTGAAGACGCCGTCCGGCAGGCCGGCTTCTTTCCAGAGTTCGGCCATCCAGTTCACGGCCGTGGGGTCCTTTTCGCTGGGCTTGACGACGACCGTGTTGCCGGCGGCGATGGCAAGCGGGAAGAACCACATCGGCACCATGGCCGGGAAGTTGAACGGGCTGATGACTGCGACCGGACCCAGGGCCTGGCGGATGGAGTGGACGTCCACGTTGGTGGACGCGTTCTCGGTGTAGCTGCCCTTGAGCAGGTGGGGAATGCCGCACGCGAACTCGACGACTTCCTGGCCTCTGGTGACTTCTCCGAGGGCATCATCCAGGACTTTTCCGTGCTCGGAGGTGATGATGGCGGCGAGTTCGCCCTTGCGGGAGTTGAGCAGTTCGCGAAAGGCGAAGAGGATCTGGGTGCGGCGGGCAATCGAGGTGTCTCGCCATGCGGGGAACGCGGCCTTGGCCGCGGCAATGGCGGCGTGGCTCTCGTCCTGGCTCGCGAGCGAAACCTGGCCTGTGACCTTGCCCGTGGCCGGGTTGGTCACCGGGGCCGTGCGCGCGCCGGCGGGGACGTAGCTGCCGTTGATCCAGTGCTCGATGATGTGCAAGGTTTCTCCTCATGCGGTATTCGGGGGTGCGTTGAGTCCAGTGTCCCTACCGGGAGACGGCACCATAAGTGCCAGTGTGTAAGGAGAATCACAGCCTCGTTTACACTATGTAAATGTTGCCCACCGTCGGCTCGATCCTTGACCTTCCCGTTCTCCGCGAGGCCGCGCCGCTCCTGCTCGGCGGCGCCGGGGCCCTCGACAACCCCGTGCGCTGGGTCCACGTGAGCGAATTGCTCGACATTTCCGGGCTGCTGTCGGGCGGGGAGCTGGTGCTTACCACCGGACTGGAGCTGGAAAAGGAACCCGGGCTTACGGCGTCGTTCATCAGATCCTTGGAAAAGGCGGCAGCGTCCGGCCTGATTGTTGAACTCGTCGGCGATAGGAAGCGCAGTATGGAAGCGCTGCGCGGGGCCGCACTGGCCGCGGCCATGCCCGTGATCGTGGTGGAACGCCGGGTGCGGTTCGTCCAGATCACCGAAATTGTGCACCGGATCATCGTCGCCGAGCAGCTGGAACGGGTGGAACGCGCCCGCGACGTCCACGAAGCCTTCACGGTGCTGAGCCTGGAAAGCGCCGGGACCGGGCAGGTCGTGGAGCAGGCAGCGGTCATGATCGGCGCCCCGGTGGTCCTGGAGGACCTCTCGCACCTCGTCCTCGCATACTCGGCCCGGCCGCTGCGGACCACCGAACTGCTGGAGGACTGGGAGCGGCGGTCGCGGACCACACCGTCGCCGCCCGAGACGAGCCGCGCCGGGCCCGAGGCCTGGCTGCAGACGCCGGTTGGCGTGCGCGGGAACGTCTGGGGGCGGCTGGTGGTGCCGGTCGCCCTCGACGACGACGGCGCGGCGGCCATGGTGCTGGAACGTGCGGCCCAGACCCTGGCGATCAACCGGCTCGCCGAACGGGACCGGCGAGAGCTGAGCCACCAGGCGCAGGCGGGGCTTCTCAACGCCCTGCGTCAGCCCCGCGGGCTGGGCGAGGACGAGGCGGAGGCCCGTGCCGCGGCGCTGGGACTCAGGCGGTCGCCGTTCTACCTGCCGGTTGTGTTCCGGAGCGGCGGACCAGCCTATGGCCCCTCAGCTGGGGCAGCGGGAGGCGGCATCGATCCACTGGCCGGGCAACAGGAGGAACGTGCCCTGCTGGAGCAGCTCGCCAGGGCCCTCAAAGCCGTGTCAGGCAGCGCTTTGACCGCGAGCATCCGGTCCGGATCGGTGGGCATGATCCTGGCCATTCCTGCGAAGCAATTGGAGGATCCGACCCTCCAGCGTCTCGCCGATGCCCTCGCGGGCAGCGACATGCGGCCCGTGCCACCCTTCGGCGGAGACCGCCCCGGCAGTCCGGCGGAGGCGTCATGGAGCATCGGCGTGGGGCACCTGAGGGGTTCCTTGCTCGAAGCGGCGGCGGGCATTGACGAAGCAGCCCACGTCGCCGAAACCGCGGCGACGCTGCGGGGTGGCCGGAAGCCGTTCTACCGGGCGACGGATGTCCGGCTTCGCGGGCTGCTGGCCCTGCTCCGCAAGGATCCGCGGGTGCAGCAGTTCGCGGAGTCAGAACTGGAGGGTGTCCTGCAGACTGAGGCCCGGGACGGCGGCGGGCACCTGGAGCTGCTGGGCCGGTACCTCGAATCCGGGGGCAACAAAGCGGCGATGGCCCGCAGCGGCTTCCTGAGCCGTCCTACGCTCTATGCGCGGCTGGCCAAACTGGAGGAGCTCCTCGGCGTGGACCTCGACGACCCAGAATCCCGGACCTCGCTGCACGTCGCACTTCTCCTGCACCGGCTCCGGGGCCTGTGAGCGCGGATCCGCGCAGAATGCGAGCATTGACGAATGGCGAAGCCCTTTACCTTGACCCAGCTGCGGTATTTCGCGGTGGTGGCCGAGCTCGAAAACATGACGTCGGCCGCCGAAAGGCTGCTCGTGACCCAGTCCACCCTGTCCACGGCCATGGCCCAGCTAGAAGCAAGCTTGTCGACTCAGCTGTTTGTCCGGCTCAGGACCCGCGGCCTGCGGCTGACGCCGTCCGGCCGGCAGCTTGCCCAGGACATCAAGGTGCTGCTGGAGCATGCGGATTCGCTGTACGAGTCGGCCCGGGGGCTTGCGACAAGCCTGGTCGGAGAGCTCAAGGTGGGCGTGTTTTCGCCGCTGGCACCCTTCAGGCTTCCCGCAATCCTGCAGACCTTCGAAGTTCAGCATCCGGGGGTCGAGGTCTCCTTTCTGGAGGCCGATCTGGCGAGCCTGCAGACCGCCCTCCTCGAAGGGCAGTGCGATGTCGCGCTGATGTATGGTCTCGGCCTGGGCCGGGGCTTTACACACACGGTCCTCGAGCGGGTGCCCCCTCATGTGCTGGTCCATGCTGAACACCCTGCGGCGTCCCGGCCTGAGCGGAGCATCGCGCTGAAGGATCTGGACGGCGAACCCGCGGTGGTGCTGGATCTCCCGCACAGCCGGGACTACTACGAGCAGCTGTACGCGATCGCGGGCGTCGTTCCGAACGTCCGGCACCGCTTTGCCGGGTATGAAACGGTGCGCTCGTTTGTGGCGAAGTGGCACGGGTACGCAGTGCTGAACCAGCGGCTCCACAGCGACCTGACGTATTCCGGCGGCAGGGTGGTGGCCCTGACCCTGACGGACGACTTCCCGCCGATCGAGGTGATGCTGGTCCGCCCCGAGGGGGTGCAACCCACCCGTCGGGCACTGGCCTTTGAGGAGACCTGCATCCGTCTCTACGGTGCCGCCCGGCAGTAGCACGGGGAATTCCGCCGGCTTCTCGGCGACGATGACTGCGAAAATCCGAAAATCCGCAGTGATTGGCATCGGTAAAATCTATCGATTCGGCCAAAACAATCAATTGGACAGATGTGAACCGGATCACACACAGTTGGTCCAGTGCGGTGGTGCCGGCGGGAGTCCAATGGCAAATCCCGCGCAATGACGGCCCTTGGCCGAGTCCCGAAGCGCGACAACCATGTTGATCAAAGGAGATTCAATGGTTCCGATTCACGCCCCAGGTGTCCGACTTATGTCCGGGCCGTGCCTTGCCGGCAACACGGCGGCAACATCAGCAGATTTCATTTCCCGGGTCCGTAACACGGCAGGGAACTTCGGAAACACGGCGCCTCTAGCGTGGCTGTCATGACGATCAACGACATCACGGACCAGCCGGCGTCCGCTTCCCAGACCACAGCGTCTGCCCCGGCCCTGGACAAGGACACTTCGCGGTCCGGCCCCTTTGGCATCACCAAGATGCAGAAGCGGGTCCTCGCAGGGGGCAGCATCGGGCAGTTCATTGAATTCTACGATTTCACCCTCTACGGCCTCACCGCGGTCATCTTCTCCCAACTGTTCTTCCCCGGCAGCGACCCGGTCACGGCCATGCTTGCGACGTTCGCCACCTTCGGCGTCGCCTTCGTAGTCCGTCCCGTCGGCGGCCTGTTCTTCGGCGCGCTTGGCGACCGGATCGGCCGCCGCCGGGTCCTGACCATCACGCTCGTCGCCATCGGCGGGGCCACCGCCCTGATGGGGCTGCTGCCGACCTACGGCCAGATCGGCGCCTGGGCACCCGTTTTGCTGGTCCTCTGCCGGCTGATCCAGGGCTTCTCCGCCGGCGGCGAATCGGTGGGAGCGCCATCGTTTGTCTTCGAGCATGCCCCGGTCAGCCGCCGCGGGTTCTGGCTCAATATCACCATCGCCGCCACTGCGCTGCCCTCTGTCGTCGCCGGTTCGATGATCCTCGTCCTGAGCCAGTCAATGCCCAACGAGGCCTTCATGGCGTGGGGCTGGCGCCTGCCGTTCCTGCTCGCCCTGCCGCTCGCCCTCTTCGGCGTTTGGATCCGCAGCCGGACGGTGGAAAGCGATGCATTCAATGAGGCCAAGGCTGCCCGGACCAAGGAATTCAGCCCGGTCCGCGAAGCCTTCCGCGAAAACCGGCTCCGCATGGTCCAGGTCATCTTTGTCATGGGCCTCACCGCAATGGGCTTCTACTTCCTCTCGGCCTATTTCGTCTCGTATGTCCAGACCACGGGCCACTTGAGCCGTGAGCAGTCCCTCCTGGTCAACGCCGCCGCCCTCGCCCTCTACGCCGTCCTGCTTCCTCTCGGCGGCCGGCTCGGCGACCGCTTCGGCCGCAAACCAATGCTGATTGCCGGTTCGGCCGCGCTGGCCCTGCTTTCAGTGCCGAGTTTCATGCTGGTGACCAGCGGAAGCCTCCCTCTCGCCCTCCTGGGCCAGTCCCTCTTCGTGGTGGCGCTCTGCATTTACGGCGGAGGCTGCTACACCTTCTTCGTTGAAATCTTCACCACCCGCACCCGCTTCACGTCGGCGGCAATCAGCTACAACGGCGCCTACGCCCTCTTCGGCGGCACTGCACCGTTCATCGGGACCGCCCTCGTCGGCGGCACCGGGGTGCCTCACGCGCCCGGCTTCTACATGGGCGCGGCCGCCGCCGTCGTGCTCCTTCTGGTGCTCTTCACCAAGGTTCCCGAGACGCGCGGCCGCATGGGCTAAGCCGCCGCCCCACCATCTCAACCGCAACTTACAAAGGATTTCCCATGACCTCAGCAGCTTTCCTCGAAGACTTCCACCACGTGGCCACCATCGGCGCCACCCGCGACAACGGCGTCGACCGCCAGGCGGCGACCCCGGAGGATGCGCAGACACGCCACTGGTTCGCCGGGTGGGTGCGCGACGCCGGATGGGAACTCCGGGTGGACGGGATCGGCAACATGTTCGGACTTCTGGAGTGGACGCCGGGGGCGCCCTATGTGCTGATCGGATCCCACCTGGACAGCCAGCCGCTAGGCGGCCGGTTCGACGGCGCGTACGGCGTCGTAGCCGCCCTGCACGCGGCCGGGCGGCTGGACGCCGAGGTTGCGGAGGGCGGCGCCGCGCCGCGGTTCAACCTGGCGGTGGTGAATTGGTTCAACGAGGAAGGCGGCCGGTTCGCGCCGAGCATCATGGGAAGTTCGGTGTTTGCGGGACTCCTGCAGCGGGAACAAATGCTGGATGTGGCGGACCTGCAAGGCATCACGGTCCGTGAGGCGCTGGACGGCATCGGGTACCTCGGCACGTCTGAGGGGCCCGAGGCGGCCGGCTACGCCGAGATCCACATCGAGCAGGGCCGGGTCCTGGAACGCGAGGGCATCTCCATCGGTCTGGTCGACAGCAGCTGGTACACCCAGAAACTGGACATCGAAGTGCTGGGCGAACAGTCGCATACCGGAGCGACGGCCATGGCCGACCGGCACGACGCCCTGGTGGCAGCCTCCAAGATCATCCTTATGGTGCACGACGTCACTGCGGAGTTTGCCGAGGAGGCCCTCGTCTCATCGGTGGGGCAGCTGACCCTCGAACCGAACTCGCCCATTGTGGTGGCCCGAAGGGTCCACCTCGTCGCGGACCTCCGCTCCGGCGATCCGGACATCGTCAAGGCGGCCCGCGCCAAGCTCATCGAGGACATCGACGTGCTGGCACGCGAGCACGACATCAAAGTCAATGTGAAGGACTTCGACATCCGTCCGATCCGCCGCTTCCCCGAAGGCGGACTTGAACTCGCGGACAGGGTGGCTGCAGACCTGGGCCTTTCCGCGCGGCGGATCCAGACCATGGCCGGCCACGATTCCGTCGCCATGAACACGGTGGCGCCGACAGTCATGCTCTTCATTCCCAGCGTGGACGGCGTCTCGCACTGCGAACGGGAATTCAGCACCGACGAGGACATGGTTGACGGGGTGGACATGCTCACCGGTGTGGCCCGGGAGCTTGTTGCCGGCGCCCTCGCCGAAGCCTCCTCCCAGCCGGCAGCGGCCCTGGCATGACCGAGCTGCACTACCTCGACGCCGGCACGGCACTGGGGCTCTTCCGCTCCCGGGAGCTCTCGCCCGTGGAGCTCATGGAAGCGGTGATCGCCAGGACCGAGGTCGTCAACGGCGGAATCAACGCCCTGACGGAAACCCTGTTCGCAGAGGCGCTGTCGGCAGCACGGCAGGCCGCTGTCCGGTATGCGCGGGGCAGGGACCTCACGCCCTTGCTGGGGCTGCCGGTGGCCGCCAAGGAAAAGCACGGGCTCCGGGGACGCACCCTTTCGCAGGGGCTCGTAGCCCGCAAGGGGGAGCTCGCGCACGCGGACCATCCCGTCATCGACCGAATCCGGCGTGCCGGCGGCATCATCCATGCCCGCACCACCACGCCCGAATACAGCTGCGCAACCGTCACCCACAGTCCCCTGTGGGGGGTCACGCGCAATCCCTGGAACCGGCAGTATTCCCCGGGCGGCTCCTCCGGCGGTTCCGGGGCGGCACTGGCCGCCGGGCTGGCGCCGCTCGCCACCGCCTCCGACATCGCCGGATCAACCCGTTTGCCGGCGTCGTTCACCGGGACCGTCGGCTACAAGGCACCCTACGGAAGGATTCCCGGCCTGGCCCCGCTCTCCGCGGACCACTACCGCGGCGACGGCCCAATGGCACGGACCGTGGCGGACGCAGCCCTGCTGGCGAACGTTATGGCGGGCCGTCATCCGGGCGACCACAGCTCCCTCGCCGGGAGTCCGGCGCTGTCCTGCCCGCCGGGTGCTGACGCCGGCTCGGCAGTGGCCGGCATGCGCATCGCTCTCTGCATCCGGCTGGGGAACTATCCCGTCGCCGCTGATGTTGAGGCCAATACGCGCGGCGTGGCAGCGGCCCTGCGTGATGCCGGCGCCGTGGTGGAAGAGATCGAGCTGCCCTGGACCACCGAGGACATCAGCCGGACTATGTTCACACATTTCGGCTACCTCCTCGGGCCGGCTATGGAGGACGCGACCGCAGAGTCTCCCGAGCTGCTGGCCCCGTACACACGGCGGTTCATGGCCGACGCCCGGAAAGCCGCCGCGGAAAACCGGTTCGTCGACGGCATCCAGGCGGAAACCCGCATCCAGGCCGAGCTTGCCGCGGCGATGTCCGGCTTCGACGCCCTTCTCTGTCCGGCCTCGGCCGTGGCCGCCCTGGATGCGGACGGCATGTACCTTGACGGGATCGACGCCGGGGGCCAGCGGCTCGGGCACTACTGGCAGGGGCACATGACGGCGCCCTTCAACATCAGCAACCGCTGCCCCGTCCTTGCCGTGCCGAGCGGCATGGCCGACTGCGGCATCCCCACGGGTGTGCAGATCGTGGGCCATCCGTTCGAGGACGCTACAGTCTTCACCGTGGGCGCCGCCGTGGAGGCGGTGCGGCCCTGGGCAGGGCTCCGACCGGACCTCCTGGTAAACAGCCAGGCGCCCGGGCCACGGCCGGTCCGGCCGTGGGAAGATTGAACGCGTGGCTCATATTGACGTATCCGGCATCGACTACTTCCTCTCCGACGGCACCCAGCTGCTCAACGGGGTGACCTTCAAGGTCCCGGACGGCACCAAGACAGCGCTGATCGGGCCCAACGGGACCGGCAAGACCACGCTGTTCCGGATCATTTCCGGCGACCTCGTCCCGGACGAAGGCGTGATCGGCCGGTCCGGCAACATGGGCATCATGCGCCAGTTCGTGGGCCAGGTCCGGGACGAGTCCACGGTCCGCGACCTGCTGGTCTCCGCCGCCCCGCCTGCCCTGGCCGCCGCCGCGCGTACCGTCGATGAGGCAGAGCTCGCCATGCTGGAGCACGACGACGAGCCCACCCAGATGGCCTATGCCCAGGCGATCGTGGACTGGGGGGATGCCGGCGGCTACGACGTCGAGACCGTCTGGGACGAGGTCTGCATGGCCGCCCTCGGCCTGCCGTTCGACCGGGCGCAGCACCGCCCGGCGTCGAGCCTCTCCGGCGGCGAGCAGAAGCGTCTGGTCCTCGAGGCCCTCTTCGCCGGCCCCGACGAACTGCTGCTCCTGGACGAGCCGGACAACTACCTCGATGTTCCGGGCAAGCGCTGGCTCGAGGCCAAGCTGAATGAGTCGAAGAAGACCGTGTTCTTCATCAGCCACGACCGTGAACTGCTCAACAACGCCGCCGGCCGCATCGTCACCCTGGAACCGGGCATCAACGGCGCCGGCGCGTGGATCCACGGCGGCGGCTTCGGCTCCTACGTCGAGGCCCGGGCCGACCGGAACGCGCGCTTCGAAGAGCTGCGCAAACGCTGGGACGAGGAGCACGTCAAGCTCAAGGAACTCGTCAACATGTACAAGAACAAGGCCGCGTTCCGTTCCGACATGGCCAACCGCTATCACGCGGCGCAGACCCGGCTCGCGAAGTTCCTCGAGGCCGGCCCGCCCGAGGCCCTGCCGATCGAGCAGAACGTGCAGATGCGGCTCAAGGGCGGTCGCACCGCCAAGCGGGCCGTCGTGGCGGAGAAACTGGAACTGACCGGCCTGATGAAGCCGTTCTCCACCGAGATCTGGTTCGGCGACCGGGTGGGCGTCCTCGGCTCCAACGGTTCGGGCAAGAGCCACTTCCTGCGCCTGCTCGCCACCGGCGGCACGGATCCGGAGCGGGAGCACCTGCCGGTGTCCGACGTCGAGATCGCGGAGGTGCCGCACGAGGGCACCGTGAAACTCGGCGCCAGGATCCGGCCCGGCTTCTTCGCCCAGACCCATGTCCGGCCCGACCTGCTGGGCAAGACCCTGCTCGAAATCCTGCACCGGGGCGACGAGCACCGCTCGGGCATGGGCCGCGAAGCCGCCGCCGGGGCGCTGGACGGCTATGGGCTGGCGGGGCAGTCCGAGCAGAAGTACGAATCCCTCTCCGGCGGCCAGCAGGCCCGGTTCCAGATCCTGCTGCTGCAGCTCTCCGGCGCCACGCTGCTGCTGCTCGACGAGCCCACGGACAACCTGGACCTGCACTCGGCCGAGGCCCTGGAACGGGCGATCGACCACTTCGAAGGCACCGTCCTGGCGGTCACCCACGACCGCTGGTTCGCCCGCACCTTCGACCGCTTCCTGGTCTTCGGCTCCGACGGCAGGGTCTACGAGTCCGCCGAACCGGTCTGGGACGAAAAGCGCGTCGAGCGTGCCCGCTAACCCAAGCAGCGCGGGGTCACTTGGCGCCGGTCCCGAGGGGATTATGGGCGCCACGTGACCCCGCGCAGCCGTGCATTTGCGCAATAAATGATTAAATGATCACAAACCGCTAGCATTTGAGCATGAACACTGATGAGCGGCACCGCCTGATCGGCGGACTGCTGCGCGACCGGGAGCACGTGACGGTGGAGGAGCTCATCGCCGCCTGCGGCGCCTCCGGTGCGACCGTCCGACGCGACCTCGACATCCTGGCCCTGCACGGCGTGCTGCGACGGGTCCACGGCGGAGCCAGGAGCCTGGTTTTCGGCGGTGAAAACCCGGAATACGGCCAACGCGAGCTGGAGGACCACACCGCCAAGGTGCGGATCGCTGCCGGGGTGGCGGCCATGCTTCCGGACCGCGGACACGTCTGGCTGGACAGCGGCACCACGGCCACGGAGATCGCCCGCCAGTTGCGCCAGCGTGAGATGACGATCATGCCGATGTCGCTGCGGGCCGTCACCGCGCTGTCCCCGGACGATGCTCCGGCCGGGCGCCGCCCCGAGCTCCTGATGCCCGGCGGCAGCCTCGTCCCCGGTGAACTTTCCTTCCGCGGTCCCATGACGGAATCCAACATCCGCTCGCTGCGCTTCGACGCCGCCGTCGTCACGCCCTGCGCCCTGAATCTCAAGGACGGGCTGTTGGCCCACGACCTCGACGACGCTGCCGTAAAGCGCGCCGGCCTGGAATCCGCGGCCCGGGTGATTGTCGCCTGTGCCGGAGCCAAATGGAACGCCAGCGCCGTAGCCCTCGTCGCCTCCCTGGACGCCGTGGACGCCATCGTGACCGACCGGCCGTTCAGCCCTGAAGAACTTGACCAACTCGCCCAACATTCGGTGGAAGCAGTGATCGTATGACCAGTACCGCAACCGTTCCGCAGCTGAAGGCTGCCACCGGGGCGACGTTCCTTGTCTTCGGGATCAATGGATTGGTCTTCGCCAGTTGGGCAGCCCGGATCCCCGCGGTGACGGAGATCCTGCACATCACCGCGGGCCAGATGGGAACCCTGCTGCTGTGCTTGGCGGTCGGTTCGCTGATCGCCCTGCCGACGGCCGGGTTCGTCGTCGGCCGGATCGGCACCGCCAACACCGTCCGCGGCGCCGGACTGGTGGCAGCGGCGGCCGGCGTCGGCGTGGCGCTGTCCCTGATGGCGGCCTCCGTCCCGGGGACGGCGATGGCCCTGTTCTTCTTCGGCATCGGCGTCGGCTTGTGGGATGTTTCGCAGAACATTGAAGGTGCCGACGTCGAACACCGGCTCGGGCGCACCATCATGCCGCAGTTCCACGCAGCCTTCAGCGGCGGCGCGTTCGTCGGCGCCCTGATCGGGGCCGGACTGTCCACCCTGGGGGTCGGGCTCCCGGAGCACCTGCTGGTCATCGCCGCCGTCGTCGCCGTACTGACCACGGTGGCCCCCCGGTATTTCCTGCCCCATCTGCCTGCCGAGGCACCCGCTCCAGGGGACGCGGAGCACGGCAAGGGCGGTTCGGCCTGGCGGGACGGCCGCACCCTGCTGATCGGCGTCGTCGTCCTCGGCGCCACCCTGACTGAAGGCGCCGGCAACGACTGGATTGCCAAGGCCTCGGTTGACGGCCTGGGCGCTGAACAATCCACGGGGGCGCTCCAGTTCGCCGCCTTCGTGCTGGCCATGACGGCCATGCGCTTCTTTGGTGGCCGCGCGATCGATGTCTACGGCCGCGTGGCCGTGCTGCGCGCCAGCATGGCAGCGGCAACGGCGGGCCTCTGCCTCTTCGTGTTCGCCGGCACCATCTGGCTGGCCGCGGCCGGTGCCGTGCTGTGGGGCGTGGGGGCCGCCCTCGCGTTCCCGATCGGGATGTCCGCCGCGGCGGACGACCCCAGGAAGGCGGCCGCCCGGGTGTCCGTCGTGTCCACGCTGGGCTACATTGCATTCCTCGCCGGGCCGCCCCTGTTGGGCTACCTGGGCGATGTGACCGGTATCAGGACCGCCCTGCTGGCGATCGGGATTCCGATTGTGGTGGCGCTGGTCCTGGCCGGAGCCGCGAAGCCGCTGCCCGCGAGGTAGCAGTATGGTGGTCCAATGCGAACCATGCTGAGGAAGGCCCCCGGCCGCCTGTCGAAATTCGACCGCAAACTGGTGGGCGCCGTCTCCAATCTGCCGGGAGGAGGCCATGACGACTTCTTCCGCCGTCTGTCCGCCGCCGCCAACAAGGGCAAACTCTGGTTCGGCGTTGCCGGAGCCATGGCCCTGGTGCCCGGCAAGACGCGCCGGGCAGCAGTGCACGGACTCATCGCGCAAGGCGCCGCCTCGGCGGTGACCAACGTCGTGTTCAAGACCCTCCTGCCCCGGGCCCGCCCCCTGCCCGAACACCTTCCGGTCTTCCGCTTCGTGAACCCGCAGCCGACGAGTTCGTCGATGCCGTCGGGACACTCCGCCTCCGCGGTGGCTTTCGCACTCGGGGTCGGCATGGTCCGCCCGGCCCTCGGTGCGGCGCTTGCCCCCCTCGCGGCCGGAGTGGCCTACTCCCGGGTCCACACCGGGGCCCACTGGCCCTCGGATGTGCTGTTCGGGTCCGCGATCGGCGCCGGCGCGGCCATGGTGACGCGGAAGTGGTGGCCCGTCCGGCCACCGTTCCCGGAAACCCGCCGCGGCGCTGCCCCGGCCGCGGAACTCCCGGACGGCCAGGGGCTCGGCATCGCGGTCAACACCCTCGGCGGGTCCTATGCTGACGAGACTGCCGACGCCCTGCAAAAAGTATTCCCTAAGGCGTATATAAAGGAAATCGGGCCCGATGAGTCCGTCGACGCGGGCATCGCCCAGGTCGCGACCCGGCCGGGCATTGCGGCCCTGGGCGTCTGGGGCGGCGACGGGACCGTGGGCGCCGCGGCGGCCGCCGCCGTCGAACGTTCCCTCCCGCTGCTGGTGCTCCCCGGCGGCACGCTGAACCATTTCGCCCGCGACGCCGGAACCCCCACCCTGGCGGACGCCGTGCAGGCGGCGTCGCGCGGCGAGGCCGCCGTCGCCGACGTCGGCCACGTGAGTGTCGAGCGCGGGCTCCCCGACAGCCCGGAGCACCTCGAGCTGATCATGCTCAACACGGCCAGCATCGGCCTCTACCCGAACCTGGTCCGCCGGCGGGAGCAGCTCCAGCCGGCACTGGGCAAACCCCTGGCCGGAGTGGTGGCCATGCTCCGGACCTTCGCGGCCGGCACCCCCACCACGCTGATCGTCAACGGGGTGCGGCACCGGCTCTGGATCCTGTACATCGGCCGCGGCCGCTATTACCCCCGCGACCACGCGCCGCTGGTTCGCCCGGTACTCGCGGACGGCGTCCTGGATCTGCGGATGATCACCGCCGATGAGCCGTTCGCCCGCTTGCGGCTGCTCTGGGCCGTGCTCACGGGCACCGTGGCCACGTCCGGGATTACCCATCTGAGCGAAACGGACCGGATCACGGTGGAACCCGGGAACGGGCCCATGGTCCTCGCCGTCGACGGAGAGGTCGTGCCCGGGGTGCGGCGGGTGGAATTCACGGTCCGCCCCGGCGCGCTGACCTACTATTCGCCCCTCGGCTGAACCCTGTCGCCCGACCCCGTCGTCCAAACCCCTGTCATCCTCCCGGACTACCCTGATTAGCCCCTGAATCATCCCTGAGACCGGCGAAATACGCAGCTTGCCTCGGTAGCGTGGTGTGCAGACGGGCCCGTGACTGCGGTGCCCCGGATCATCTCCCGCTACGCAAAGGAACGCTTCCATGATCGAAGCACGAGGCCTGACCAAGGTTTACGGCGACAAGACCGCCGTCGCCGGCGTCAACTTCACCGTCGAAGCCGGCCGGGTCACCGGCTTCCTGGGTCCGAACGGGGCCGGAAAATCCACCACGATGCGCATGATCATGGGGCTGGACCGGCCGACGTCGGGCTCGGTGACCGTCAACGGGTCCCCGCTGACCGGGCACGCCGCACCGCTGCGCGACGTCGGCGCCCTGCTCGATGCCAAGGCAGTCCACACGAGCCGCTCCGCCTACAACCACCTGCTGGCCATGGCGGCGACCCACAGCATCCCGAAGAAACGGGTCCACGAAGTCATTGAGATGACCGGACTGGCCGAGGTGGCCAGGAAGAAGGTCGGCGGCTTCTCGCTCGGCATGGGCCAGCGGCTGGGCATCGCCGCCGCCCTCCTGGGCGACCCGCAGACCGTCATCCTGGACGAGCCCGTCAACGGCCTTGACCCGGAGGGCGTGGTGTGGGTCCGCAACCTGGTGAAATACCTGGCCTCCGAGGGCCGCACGGTCTTCCTCTCCAGCCACCTCATGAGCGAGATGGCCGTCACGGCGGACCACCTGATCGTGATCGGCCGCGGGAGGATCATTGCGGACGCCCCGATCCAGGAGATCATCACCGGCAAGGGCCAGGGCCGGACGCGGGTCCGCACCGACCAGCCGGACCGGCTCATGCAGCTGCTGGCCGGGACCGGGGTCTCGGTGGAGGTCCAGGAGCGCGAACTCCTCGAAGTCACAGGCCTGGACCCGCGCCAGATCGCCACTGCGGCGCTGGAGAACCACGTCATGATCTACGAACTCACCCCGCTGCAGGCCAGCCTCGAGGAGGCCTACATGGAACTGACCAAGGATGAAGTCGAATACCACTCGCTGATCACCACGGGCGCCGTTCCCGTCGAAGCCGGAGGCAACTAAGCCATGAGCTCCACAACCGTTGAATCCACGCCCTCGCGCCGCGGCGCCGACGCACAGCGGTCCGGAAACGGCAGCAGTTCCGGTCCCGGCCCCAGCTTCCTGCGGGTCCTCAACTCCGAATTCATCAAGTTCCGCACCCTGCTCTCCACTCTGATCCTGCTTGGCTCCACAGTGGTGGTCATGGTGGGGTTCGGGGCGCTTTCGGCCTGGGGGACGGGCCAGTTCTCCGAGGCCGCTGCCCGGGACCCGGAGGTCGGCGCCAGGCTCGCGGCCCAGGGCGGCGACATCGCCGTCAGCGTGCCCACCTCCGGCATCGCGTTCGCCCAGCTGATCCTGGGCTCCCTCGGCGTGCTGCTGATGAGCTCCGAGTTCACCACGGGCATGGCCCGGTCCACGTTCGCGGCGGTGCCCAAACGCATCCCCGCCTTCGCGGCCAAGCTCGTGGTGGTGGTGGTGACCTCCTTCGTCGTCACCGCCGCATCCACCCTGGCCGCCGGATTCGTATCCGTGCCGATCCTGGACAACTACGGCCTGGGCCTGGACCTGGGCAGCCCGCAGTCGGTCAAGCTGCTCCTTGTCAACAGCATTTACGTGGCGGCGGTCGCGGCCATCGGCATGGCGCTGGGCACGCTGATCCGCAACTCGGCGGGCGGCATCATGAGCCTGGTGGGCCTGTTCTTCGTGGCACCCATCGCCTTCCAGCTCATTCCGGGCGACTTCTTCGTGGAGGCCCGCAAGTACCTGCCCGGCAACACCGTGGATCCGCTGACCGCGGTGGAGCACCTCCCGGACACCCTCGAAGCCTGGCAGGCCGCCCTGGTGCTGGGCGCCTGGGTTGTCATCCCGGTGCTCCTGGCCGCCGTCCTGCTCAAGAGGCGGGACGTCTAGGCCGGCGCCACGGGCCCCAGAGTCTAGGCTCAGAGCATGATCGATGCGGTACCTGTCAGGGACGCGCCGGCCGGACCGGCCGACGCGTCCCTTGCTGAACTCACGGCCCGCCGCCGCGGCCGGCTCCGGCGCTACCTGCTGGCCAATCCTCGGGTCATGGACGTCCTGGTGGTGCTCTGCTATCTGGTCCTGGTCACGCCCACGGCGGTCGAATCGGTCATCCACGGCGACTGGCCGGTGGCCGTGTTGCTCGCCGCGGCCGCGCCGGTCCTGCTCTTCCGGCGGGCGTATCCGGTGCGGGTGGCGGCGGTTGTGGGGGCCCTGGAACTGGCGGTCACCTTCCTGCATCCCTGGGGGTCCAACGTCTCCGCCGGGCTCTGGTTTTCGCTGTACGCCGTCGCCGTCGTCCGCACCCGGCGGTTCGCCCTCGCCGCCCTGGCCCTGACCACCGCCCCGCTGCTGCTCCTGTACTTCCTGCTGGCCGTCGGCCCGCTGGACGGCCGGCTCCCGGACATGGCCGTCCGCACACCGGAGAATTTCCAGCTGCTGACGGGCATCGCGGCGGGCATCGGCATCGCGCTCTCGAATGTGATCGCCACGGGGATCGGTATCTCGGTGCGGCAGCGGCGCGAGCACGAGCACGAGATCGCTGCCTGGGCCGCCCGGGCCCAGCAGCTGGGCTCGGTCACGGAACGGAACCGGATCGCRCGCGAAATGCACGACGTCGTGGCGCACTCGCTGACGGTCATGATCAGCCTGTCGGACGGCGCCTCCGTCGTGGTCAAGAAGGATCCGGAGCGCGCCGCCGGCGTCCTGGCCGAACTCTCCCGGACCGGACGCACCGCGCTGGCCGACATGCGGCGCGTCCTTGGCGTGCTGCGCGAGGACGCCGCCACGGGACATGCCCCGCGCGAGCCGCTGGTGGCCGGGGGCAGCCTGGCCAAACTGCTCGAGGGCTTCCGCACCGCGGGACTGCCGCTGCACTACACGCACACCGGCCCGTCCCTGCCCGACGATGCGGCGTTTCAGCTGACCGTCTACAGAATTGTGCAGGAGTCGCTGACCAACGTGCTGCGCTACGGCCGCGCGCTCAGCCGGGTGGAGGTCAGCATTGTCCGGAACGGCTCCCGCGTCACCATTGAAGTGCTCGACGACGGCAGGGGCACCGTTGACCCGGGGGCTCCCGGGACCGGCGCGCAGGCGAAGCCTGACGCACTGGACTCCTTCGGCACCGGGCATGGAATCGCCGGGATGCGGGAGCGGGCCAGGATCTACGCTGGCACCGTGTACGCCGGGCGCGCCGGTGACCGCGGCTGGCGCGTGCACGCGGAACTGAACTGCAACGGCGAGAATGCCATGGAATCAAGGGGGAACAATGTCCGACAACACGCCGGTACGCGTCCTGCTGGTGGATGACCAGCCGCTGCTTCGGATGGGTTTCCGCCTCATCCTGGAGGGTGAAGACGATTTGTGCATCGTGGGCGAGGCGTCCAACGGCGCCGAAGCGGTCCGCCACGTCCGGGAGCTCGCGCCCGACGTCGTCCTGATGGATGTGCGGATGCCGGTGCTGGACGGGATCGAGGCCACCCGGGCGATCGCCGCCTCGGGCTCCGACGCCAAAATCATCATCCTGACCACCTTTGACCTCGATGAATACGCCTTTGCAGCACTGCGGGCAGGGGCCTCTGCGTTCCTGCTCAAGGACGTGGCGCCGGCAGAACTGGTCAGCGCGGTGCGGGTGGTGGCCAGCGGCGACGCCGTGGTGGCACCCCGTGTTACGCAGCGGCTGCTGGAGACCTATGTCCGTGGTGCCGGCGGCATGGATCCTGCAGGGACAGGCGGCGCCGCCGGCCAGCACGCCGGGGCGGACGAGGGCGGCCAGCAGGCCGGCAGCCCCGCACGCCCGGCGCGGGATCCGTTGCTGGAGGACCTGACACCCCGCGAAAACGAGATGCTCGGGGCGATGGCGGAGGGACTCTCCAACGCCGAAATCGCGCACCGGTACTTCCTGTCCGAGGCCACCGTCAAGACGCATGTGCGCCGGATCCTGACCAAGCTCCACCTCCGCGACCGCGTCCAGGCCGTGGTGTACGCATATGAGACCGGCCTCGTGGTGCCCAGCAACGCGGACTACTGACGGCCGCCCCCCGGCCGCCGCAAGGCAGGTTACCGGCAGGTAGTACCTGAAGCAGTGGTTTCAGGCACATTGCCGAATTGCCCGTGAGGCAACTTTGGTTGACTCCCTGGCCCTCGCGTTGGGTGATGGCCCGGTCTGACCCGCCGTCATTTGTGGGACTGCACAAGACGGACGGTCCGCCGCGCGGTCTAGTGTGAAACGACATTGTGGTCCGCCGCACAGCATGGATTCGATTCCGTGCCGGCAACGAGCGGGCCTGAACCCCCCCACGAAGGACGGCGCTTCCATGCCCGCTGACCAGCAGCTTTCAAAATCCCTGAAACCCAGGCATCTGTCCATGATTGCCATCGCCGGCGTGATCGGCGCCGGACTGTTTGTCGGTTCGGGTGCGGCGATCCAGCAGGCCGGCCCCGGCATCCTGGTTGCCTATGCCGCGGCGGGACTCGTCGTCATCCTCGTCATGCGGATGCTGGGCGAGATGGCCGCGGCCAACCCGGAAACCGGCTCATTTTCCACCTACGCGGACAAGGCCCTGGGCCGCTGGGCCGGGTTCAGCATCGGCTGGCTCTACGCATGGTTCTGGATCATTGTCCTCGGCATCGAGGCAACGGCTGGGGCAGCGATCATGCACCGCTGGGTCCCCGGCATTGACCAGTGGGTGTGGGCGCTTGCCCTGATGGTGCTGCTGACGCTGACCAACCTCGGGTCCGTTAAGTCGTTCGGCGAATTCGAGTTCTGGTTCGCTTCCATCAAGGTCGCGGCAATCGTGCTCTTCCTGCTCTTCGGCGTCGCCGCCATCCTGGGCCTCATCCCCGGCGTTCCGGCGCCCGGCCTGGACAACCTGATCGGCAACGGCGGGTTCATGCCCAACGGCCCCGGCGCCGTCCTGGCCGGCATCCTCGTGGTGGTGTTCTCGTTCTTCGGCGCGGAAATTGCCACCATCGCCGCCGGCGAATCCGAGAACCCGGTCGATGCGGTCAAGAAGGCCGTGAAGTCCACCGTCTGGCGCATCCTCGTGTTCTACATCGGCTCCATCGCCATTGTGGTCACCCTGCTGCCCTGGAACTCCGCTTCCGTCGCCAAGAGCCCCTACGTCGCCGTCATTGAGCTGTTCGGCATCCCCGGCGCCGGAACCATCATGGACATTGTGGTCCTGACCTCGGTGCTCTCCTGCCTGAACTCCGGGCTCTACACCGCCAGCCGCATGCTGTTCTCGCTGTCCCGCCGCGGCGACGCCCCCAAGTCGTGGATGCGGATTTCCAAGCGCGGCGTGCCCGCTGCCGCGGTACTGGCCTCCACCGTGGTCGGCTTCGTCACCGTCGGACTGAACTACGTCGCCCCGGACACGGTCTTCCTGTTCCTGGTCAACACCTCCGGCGCCATCGCGCTGTTCGTGTGGCTCGTCATAGCGACCTCCCAGCTGATCCTGCGCCGCCGCATGGGCGCCGCCGCCAAGGACCTCCAGCTGAAAATGTGGCTCTTCCCGTACCTGACCTGGGTGTCGATCGTGAGCATCGTGGCCCTGCTGATCGGCATGGTGATCCTGGAATCTACACGGGAATCGCTGCTGCTCTCGCTGGCTCTCGCCGCCGTCGTCGTGGGGATCGGGGTCATCCGCTACCGCAGGAACGGTGCCAAGGCCGCTGTTCCCGCAACAGGTGCCGGCGAGGCTCCTGCCGACGCCACCCCGGTTGACGCCGAGCCTGGCGCTGAAGACGCCACGGTGGGCGCCCGCCCGGTGTCGTAGCCCCGGAAAGCCCCCGCGGCGGTCCCGCACCGCCGGACATGCCCTCCCCCTGCGCCCACCACTGGACATAGCGCCATCATGTCCACTGCCCGGCGCGAGGGGAGGGCATATCCATGCGTGCCGGGGGGACATGCCCAGTCCCCGGGCCGAGGGGAGGGCATGTGCCTGCGTGCCGGAGCACAGTCGCGTCACAGGAAGGGACTAGCCAGCCCATAGCGCTGCCGGGTTCGATGGGGTCATGACAAAAATGCCGCAGCCCCCGCACGAGCCGCACCCCAACCACGACCGCGGCCTGGAATTCGATCTCTCCACCCTCGTCAGCCGCCGATCGCTGGGCATGTTCCTCGGCGCGGGAACGGCGGCAGCCCTTGCGGCCTGCAGCCCGGGCGGCACCAGCGGCACCAGTGGCAGTTCGACGTCGGCCGCCGGGACCCCGGCGGCAACAGCCCCTGCGCCCTCGGCCGCGGCGACGTCGGCCTCGGCCACTCCGACGCTGACCCGGGCGATCGCCGAGTGCGGGGTCGAAATCCCGCAGGAAACCGCCGGCCCCTACCCCGGTGACGGTTCCAACGGACCCAACGTCCTCGAGGCATCCGGCGTGGTCCGTCACGACATCACATCCAGCTTCGGGACCTCCACCAGCACAGCCGAGGGCGTACCGCTGACCGTCACGCTGACCCTTCTCGACAACGCCAACGGCTGCACCCCGCTGGCCGGTGCCGCGGTGTACGCCTGGCACTGTGACCGCGAGGGCAAATACTCCATGTACGATTCCGGGCTTCAGAACGAGAACTACCTCCGCGGCGTCCAGGAGGCCGACGCGAACGGCCAGGTGACGTTCAAGACCATCTACCCCGGCGCCTACAACGGCCGCTGGCCGCATATCCACTTCGAAGTGTTCGAGTCCATGAACAATGCGACGGCGGCCGGCCAGGTCCTGGCGGTGTCACAGATCGCGCTGACCGAGGCCGCGTGCAAGCAGGTTTACGCGTCGGCCGGGTACGAATCCAGCGCGCAGAACTTCCCCCGCACCACGCTGAAGTCCGACAACGTGTTCGGCAACGACGGCGGCATCTACCAGCTGGCCACCATCAGCGGCTCGGTGGCCGCGGGCTACGCCGCCGGTCTCAACGTCACCGTCTAGGCGCGGCGTCGCCCGGCCCCGGGGCCCGTGCGGGCCGGGCTAGACTCGGAGCCATGCCCACACCGAGCACTGCCGCAGAGCACATCCAGGACCTCGGCGCGTACGTCAGCGCGTCGCCGTCGAGCTTCCACGCCGTCCACGAGGCCGCGCGCCGGCTGGACACGGCGGGCTTCACCGGTCTGGACGAACTGCAGCCCTGGCCGGAGCCCGCGGCCGCCGCCGGCAAGTTTTACATGATCCGCGACGGCGCCCTCATCGCCTGGGTGGTGCCGGCAGGCGCCGGACCGACCACCGGTTTCAACATCCTTGGCGCGCACACGGACTCGCCCTCTTTCAAACTCAAGCCGAAGCCCACCACCGGCAAGTTCGGCTGGCTGCAGGCCGGCGTCGAGGTCTATGGCGGACCCCTCCTGAACTCCTGGCTGGACCGCGAACTCCAGCTCGCCGGCCGGCTCGTCATGCGCGACGGCACGCAGCACCTCACGGCCACCGGCCCGCTGCTGCGCTTCCCGCAGCTCGCCATCCACCTGGACCGGGCCGTCAATGAGGGCCTGGCCCTGGACAAGCAGCAGCACATGAATCCGGTCTTTGGCCTGGGCGACCCAGCCGGCGAGGACCTGCTCGGACTCCTCGCGGACCGCGTTGCCGATGCCGAGGTGGATCCGGCGCAGATCGGCGGGTACGACGTCGTCATCGCAGACACCCAGGCCCCGGCGGTGTTCGGCGCCAGGGGCGAATTCTTCGCCTCCGGCCGGCTCGACAACCTCTCCGCGACGCACGCCGGGCTCACGGCGCTGGTGGCGCACGCCGGCACGCCCGTGCCGGACGGTGCGCCGATTGCCGTGTTGGCCGCCTTCGACCACGAGGAAATCGGCTCGGCGTCCCGCTCCGGGGCGTGCGGACCCATCCTCGAAGATGTCCTCGTGCGGATCTCGGACGGACTCGGCGCCTCTGCAAGCCAACGGCGGCAGGCCTTCGCGGCGTCGTTCTGCGTCTCCGCGGACGCCGGCCACGCCGTGCACCCGAACTATCCCGAGAGGCACGATCCCGCCAACCGGCCGGTCCTCAACGGTGGCCCGCTGCTGAAGATCAATGCCAACCAGCGCTATGCCACCGACGCCGCCGGCGCCGCCCTCTGGGCCCGGCTGTGCACCGACGCCGGTATTCCTTACCAGGAATTCGTCTCCAACAACGTGATGCCGTGCGGGTCGACGATCGGCCCGCTGACCGCCACCCGGCTGGGAATCCGGACGGTCGACGTCGGCGTCGCCCTGCTGTCGATGCACTCGGCACGCGAGCTCTGCGGCGTCGAGGACCCGCACCGGCTGACCGCGGTGACCCGGACGTTCTTCCGGACGGCGGCCTGACGCTTGCGGCGCCCTACGCGGCGACGCCGACTACGAGGTTGATGGTGGTTGCCAGAATGATGGTCCCAAAGAGGTACGAGAGCAGGCTGTGCTTGAGGGCCTCGGCCCGGATGCCATGGTTCTGCAGCGCGGTGTCCGATACCTGGTATGTCATGCCCAGACTTGTGGCTAAGTAGGCGAAATCTGTGTACTGCGGCGGCCTGCTCTGGTTGAAGTCGATGCCGCCCACCCGGGAGCCTGCCCTCGTGCCCGTGCCGTAGTACAGCTCCGCGTACCGCAGTGTGAACAGCGTCTGGACCAGGGTCCAGGACAGCGCCACCGAGACTACCGCGAGCAGCCCGCCGGCAATCCTGGAGAGGGTGTCAGTGTTGTTGTGCGAATCCACGATGACCGCTCCCGCCGCCGCCAGGCTGGCGGCGTTGGCGGCCAGGATAAGCAGGTCCGTCGTGCTCCGGGCCGGGTCTTCCGTTGTGGCGTGCAACCGGGTGTCCGCAGGGTCGAGGCGGCCGATAACCAGCCAGACCCAGACGACGTAGGTCAAGGCGGCGGCGCACCAGCCAATCGTGGGAGCCTGCACCCAGTGCCCTGACATTCCTGCCGCCCCGGCGGCGAGCAGCCCCAACAGCACCATGGCGGCGAAGCGGAGACGGCTGCGGCGGAGCGGCGGCGGCACGGCTGACGAGGGGTTGGTGTGCATTTTCAGATCATGGCACAGCCGATGCGCCCCCCGACTGACCGCTGGCCGTGTGGCGGTTATCCACATGCCCGCCGGCGCTCTTCCCGGCCAGGCCGCGGGGCCGTACGGTGGAGGCACGGAATCGCGGATTCCGGCCCGCATGCACTAAGCTATTGAAGTCTGTGCTGCGCCCTGCCTCCGTTCCGGCGGCCGGGCATTGCATGACACCGCAAATGAACCTCCTGTTACGGAAATGCCGTAACCGCTTAGCCCAAAGGAGGTGGGTTCACATATGCGTCCTTACGAATTGATGGTAATCATCGACCCCGAGGTCGAAGAGCGTGCCGTTGAGCCGTCGCTTCAGAAGTTCCTGAACGTCATCACCAACGATGGTGGAACCATCGAAAAGGTTGACATCTGGGGCCGTCGTCGCCTGGCTTACGAAATCCAGAAGAAGTCCGAAGGTATCTACGCCGTGGTGAACTTCACCGCCGAGCCGGCTACCGCCAAGGAACTTGACCGCCAGCTGAGTCTCAACGAGACCATCATGCGCACCAAGATCACCCGCCCCGAAGAGCAGAAAGTTGTTGCTGAGTAATTCAGCAGCCAACCTTCAATCTTTATCCCCGCAGGAACGCACAAGGAGGCAGTAGATGGCAGGCGAAACCACTATCACGGTTATCGGTAACCTCACCAATGACCCCGAACTCAGGTTCACACCGTCCGGTTCGGCCGTAGCGAATTTCACCATCGCTTCTACTCCCCGCACCTTCGACCGGCAGTCCAATGAGTGGAAGGACGGGGAAACCCTGTTCCTCCGCGCGTCGGTCTGGCGCGAAGCAGCCGAAAACGTCGCCGAGTCCCTGACAAAGGGCATGCGCGTTATCGTCTCCGGCCGCTTGAAGAGCCGTTCCTACGAAACAAAAGAAGGCGAGAAGCGCACCGTTATCGAGCTTGAGGTCGACGAAATCGGCCCGAGCCTGCGCTACGCCAACGCCAAGGTCAACCGCACCCAGCGCTCCGGCGGTCAGGGTGGTCAGGGTGGCTTCGGCGGCGGCAACAGCGGCGGTGGATTCGGTGGCGGCCAGGGTGCAAACCAGGGCGGCAACACCGGTGGGACCTGGGGCGGCAACCAGCCCGCCGCGCAGGAAGACCCGTGGGCCACGCCCGGGGTCAGCAATGCGGGCGGCGGCTGGGGCAACGGCCCGGATTCCGAACCTCCCTTCTAAACAACATCTAAGGTCCGGCAACGAAAACCGACTGGCCGCCGCAAGGCGGCCTGGTGCAAACTGCGCCGGATCACCACCATCCCGTGGATCAATATCCACGGGCTCCATCGAATAGGAGCTCCACGATGGCTAAGGCTGAACTCCGTAAGCCCAAACCAAAGTCCAACCCCTTGAAGGCCGCTGACATCACTGTCATCGACTACAAGGACGTAGCATTGCTGCGCAAGTTCATCTCCGACCGCGGAAAGATCCGCGCCCGTCGCGTCACTGGCGTCACGGTGCAGGAACAGCGCAAGATCGCCCAGGCAATCAAGAACGCCCGCGAAGTTGCTCTGCTGCCTTACTCCGGCGCTGGCCGCGGCTAAGGAAGGGATTAACTAAAATGGCAAAGCTCATTCTGACCCACGAAGTAACCGGTCTCGGTGCTGCTGGCGACGTTGTCGAGGTCAAGGACGGTTACGCACGTAACTACCTGCTGCCCCGCAACTTCGCCCTGACCTGGTCCAAGGGTGGCGAGAAGCAGGTTGAGTCCATCAAGGCTGCCCGCGTTGCCCGCGAGCACGCTTCCCTGGAAGATGCTCAGAAGCAGGCTGCTGCACTCTCCGCCAAGCCGGTTAAGCTGGTCGTCAAGGCTGGCGCAACCGGACGCCTGTTCGGCACCGTCAAGCAGGGCGACGTGGCCGACGCTGTTGAGGCCGCAGGCCTGGGCCGCATCGACAAGCGCAAGGTTGAACTGCCGGCACACATCAAGTCGACCGGTTCCTACCAGGCAAACGTCCGTCTGCACGACGACGTTTCCGCTGTGATCGAACTCGACGTAGTCGCAGGCAAGTAGCCCTCACCGGCTGCAGTCCTGAACTGCTGGAAGGCCCCCGCCTCCGGACCTCTCTGAGGACCGAAGGCGGGGGCCTTCCGCTTTAACCCGGTCCATGTTGGACGGCGTCATGGGCCGCAGGTGACCCCGCGTTGCTTTGGCGGGGCGGATCCCCTTAGTCGTGGCGCAGCGCCGTGGTGACATGCCAGTAGCCGAGCCGGACCAGTTCGGTGAGCACGGCCTCGTCGACGTCGTCGAGCTTGTTGACGTACAGGCAGCCGGTGCCGAGCTTGTGCCTGCCCAGCCGGCCGAGGAGTTCGGCGGCCTCCGGCCCATAGGTCAGGCCGTAGAGCGACAGGCTGGAGTTCCTGGGCGAGAAGCCGACCTCCGCGGCATCTCCCTCCCTGCCGCTCGCGTATTTGTAGTGGTAGCGGCCGAAGCCCACAATCGTCGGACCCCACATTTGCGCCGGTTCGCCCGTTATTTCGGACATCAGCGCCAGCAGGCGGAATCCGTCGGCGCGCCGGACCGGATGCTCGACGGCGGCCAGGAACTCCTGAACCGACGCGCCGGTTGCCTGCGTTATGTTTTCAGCCATGAGGGCAGTCTTGCAGAGCGCGGGATTCCTGTCAGGCGGGGAGGGTGGCCGGGAATAAATCCCCTTGCCCGGAGCTTCTAGAGGTAGATGCAAACGCATGTAGTCGCGTTGCTGACCAGGATTCAACTTAGGAGCACTCCGTGGAAACCCGCCGTATCACCGTTATCTCCGCCGGACTCGGCGTCCCCTCCTCAAGCCGCCTGCTCGCGGACCAGCTGGCGGCCTCGGTCGAGCGGCAGCTTGCCGCGGCCGGCTACGCCGTGGACATCKAGGTCTTGGAGTTGCGGGACCTCGCCGTGGACATCGCCAACAACTTTGTCACCGGGTATGCGGCTCCGCGGCTCGCCGAAGTAATCGCCGGCGTCGAGGCCTCTGATGGCCTGATCGCCGTCAGCCCCGTGTTCAGCGCGTCCTACAGCGGGCTTTTCAAGTCCTTCATCGACGTGCTCGATCCCAAGGCGCTCGAAGGCAACGCCGTGCTGATCGGGGCCACCGCCGGCACGGACCGGCACCAGATGGTGCTGGACTTCGCGATGCGGCCGCTGTTCACCTACCTGCGCACCCGGATCGCCGCCACCGCGGTTTTCGCCGGGCCGCAGGACTGGGGAAACAACGACGACGGCGGCTCGCCGCTGTCGGTGCGTGTGGACAGGGCAGCGGGGGAGTTTGTCGCCCTGCTGCAGGACTCAGGGCCGCAGCAGAAGCCGGCCGCGCTGGAGTCCCTGCCGTTTGAGCAGCTGCTGGCCGGGATCGCTGCCCAGCGGTAGGTCTGCCCGGCGCCGGGCTTCCGGGCCCGCAGAGCCGTCCGAACCTTTTCGGCCGCCCGCTCGTTGTCCGGGACATGAAGTGTCCCGTGGATTCTATTGACCTGATCATGAGTGAACGCAGCGGCGTGGAGATCGACTATTGCCCCCAATGCCGCGGGGTGTGGCTGGACCGGGGAGAGCTGGACAAGATCATCGACCGTGCGGCGGAGTCGTTGGGCCCGAAAGCCGGCGTCCCCGCCGCACCAGTCCCGCCGGCAGCGGTCCCACCTGCGTTTCCACCTGCTGAGTTTTCACCTGCGGCGGCTGGCCATATTCCGCCGCCGCTGTACAACCTCGACCCGCGCCGGGACGACCGGCGTCCGGATGACCGCCGCTATGACGAGCGCCGGTACGATGACCGCCGCGACCGTCCGCGTCCCGACCAGTCGAGGTATGAGCAGCCGCGGTACGATGACCGCCGCCGTCCGAAGAAGAAGGAAGGCTGGCTGGGGGACTTGTTCGACTTCTAGCCCTGCCGGGTCGCCGGCCGTGCGGGTGGCCCCGGAGCGGGCGTGGGCCAGCGGGGTTCAGTCGCCGAGCAGTGCGATGAATTCCCGGGCCTGTTTCATGGAAATATCCGAGTGGCGGGTCAGGGCGGTCGCTGCGGCCTCGGTGTCGCCGCTCTTGGCCAGGGTGCGGATCCTCCCGTAGATCTCATCATTGAGCATGTTGCTGCTCACCTCGCGGGTGACATCGCCCTTGCTGGCGATCGCGCGGTAACGGTACGAGAACCGCTGCGGCACGTCGTCGTCGTCCGGAATGGCCGCCGGCGCCGGCTCAGGGGCGCGGAAGGGCTGGGGGTGGGCTGCCAGCGCCGCGACGGCGTCGCGGGACGCCCGGAGGCCCTCGCCTGTGGCCTCGAGGTAGACCTTGATGGCGGCCATGGCCTGCCCCTGCGCGATCAGCGCGTAGAGCTGCCGGTGCTGCTCCTCGGTGAGCCTGGCGGCCGCCGTCCGGGCCAGCTCCGCGGAGTTGGGGTCCGGCTGCGGCGCTGGTACCGGCCTGGTGCGTTCGCCGCGGCGGCTCCACGCCCGTACCGCCAGCAGTACGGCGGCGGCCACGAGCACCAGGATCAGTACGGGAATGAGCAGGGAGTCCATGTGCTAGAGCCGATCTACGTAATTCTTTGCGGTCTTCAGGTCCGAGCGGGTCGATTGCCGCAGCAGCCGGACGGCCTTCGTCCTGTGGCCGTCGTGGGCCAGTGACTGGAGCTGCAAGAGTAGCTGTGGGTTCAGGTGTCCAATGGCGGACAACGCATCCTGGTGGCCGGAGCTGTCCCGGCCCAACAGGGCGGAGCGGGCGTGGTCGGCCTGCTGCGACTGCTGCTGGGAGTTCTGGCTGGGGCGCGTGGTCGCTTCAATCCGGGCGCGGGAGGCCTCGGCAGCCCGGACCTGCGCCGCGTAGTGGGCCTGGGACTTGAGCGCCAGTTCCTGCTGGTAGCGCTCGGCCTCTGAGATGCCGTGGTTCCGCGGCTTCAACGCCGTGACCGCCGCCCAGAGCACCGTCGCGAGGATAAGGGCAGGCAACATGACTATCAGTACATCGCCCATGATTAGAGCTTATGCCAGATTGCGGTTATCCACAGCATGTTCCGCACCTTGCGTACAGTGCGCCGCTGCTGGCGTCAATTCGGCTCGGCGGGAATGAATCCGGTCACAAAATGCGCGTATCGGGCTGCAAATGTGGCCTCCTGTGCCGCATCGTATCCCCAGCCCCAAGGTGCAGGCTGTGGATGAAGCTTGGCGGAAATTGTTTTGTGTCCACAAGATGAATGCAACATTTCCGCAGGTCAAGCGCTGATTACAGGCTTAACATTTTTTCTATCCACAGCTCTACCCACAGAGTGTGCACAAGCATCAGGCACTAGTGCACAGGTTATCCACAGGGCAGCGGGGCGGCCGGGTTGGTGCCTGCCCCGGCGGCGGATAACGTAGCAGGATATCGGGCGAGGGAAGCGGAAAACCTGCGGTCGCCGGATGGTGCCCGCCAGGACACCGACTCCGGGATCCGGTGCCCTGCGGCCGCACCAGCACTGTGGATAACGGCGGTCGCTGGGCCGGCGCGAACTGTCGGAGCTGACTGGTAAGAATAGAGCGGCCGGCATGTGCCGGGTTTTGCAGCCCGCATCACAGCAGTTCGGCGCTTGGCCTTAAGGCACTGGTACGAGGGCATTGGGCATAAGGCGCAGTGCTTACGCGCCGCGGCGAACGGACATCCGCCGCGGCACACAATGAAGGACGGCAGTTTTGTCAGTTACGCATCTGGACTCAGTCGAGGGTACGCGGGGAGCCGAGGGCAGCCGCAAGCCTCCGCAGGACATCCCCGCGGAGCAGTCAGTCCTGGGCGGCATGATGCTGTCCAAGGACGCCATCGCCGACGTCGTCGAGATCCTGCGTGGCCAGGACTTCTACCGTCCGGCGCACGAAACCATCTACGAGGCCGTCATCGACCTCTATGGCCGCGGCGAGCCCGCGGACGCCGTCACCGTCTCGGACGAGCTGACCAAGCGCGGCGAAATCAACAGGATCGGCGGACCCGCCTACCTGCACGAACTCATCCAGACCGTCCCCACGGCGGCCAACGCCGGTTACTACGCTGAAATCGTGGGCGAACGCGCGGTGCTGCGCCGCCTGGTCAACGCCGGCACCAAGATCGTTCAGCTCGGCTACGGACAGGACGGCGAGGTAGAAGACCTGGTCAACCAGGCCCAGGCCGAGGTCTACGCCGTCGCCGAACGCCGGACCGCCGAGGACTATGTGGTCCTCAAGGACGTCATGGAATCCACCGTGGACGAGATCGAGGCCTCCGGCCACCGCGGCGAGGGCATGGTGGGTGTCCCCACCGGCTTCTACGAGCTCGATGAACTCACCCACGGCCTGCATCCCGGCCAGATGATCGTCATCGCCGCCCGCCCGGCCGTCGGCAAGTCCACGTTCGCTCTGGACTTCGCCCGCTCGGCCGCCATCAAGAACAACCTCGCGACCGTCATGTTTTCCCTCGAAATGGGCCGCAACGAGATCGCCATGCGCCTGCTGTCCGCCGAGGCCACGATCGGCCTCCAGGACCTCCGCAAGGGCACCATCAAGGACGAGCAGTGGTCCAAGATTGCCACCACCATGGGCCGGATGAACGATGCGCCGCTGTTCATCGATGACAGCCCCAACATGTCGCTGATGGAGATCCGGGCCAAGTGCCGGCGCCTGAAGCAGCAGCATGACCTCAAACTGGTGATCCTGGACTACCTGCAGCTCATGAGCTCGGGCAAGAAAGTGGAATCCCGCCAGCAGGAAGTCTCCGAGTTCTCTCGTGCCCTGAAGCTCCTGGCCAAAGAACTCCAGGTGCCGGTGATTGCGCTGTCGCAGCTGAACCGTGGCTCCGAGCAGCGCCAGGACAAACGCCCCATGGTCTCGGACCTGCGCGAATCCGGCTCCATCGAGCAGGATGCCGACATGGTGATCCTGCTGCACCGCGAAGACGTCTATGACAAGGAGTCCCCGCGCGCCGGCGAGGCGGACATCCTGATCGCCAAGCACCGTAACGGCCCCACAAAAGACATTGTGGTGGCCTTCCAGGGCCACTACTCGCGGTTTGCCAACATGGCCGCCGACGCCGGCGGTGGCGGCGGCTTCTAGCCCCGCCCGGCCCTAGCGGTCGCCGGCCGCGAGCAGGTGGTTGGGCAGCCGGTTCCCCGGGGCCCGGCCGCGGATTTCCAGCAGTTCGCGGGCGTGGGCGYGGAGCCGGATATCTTCCGCTGACACCGGCACCCACTGCGGGATCGGGACCGAGGTGCCGGTCTCGTCGCGGGCGACCATGACCGTCAGGCAGTATGTGGTCAGGTTCAGCTCTCGCCCCTTGGGGTCTCCGGACCGGACGTGGACGGCGATGTGCATGCCCTTGGTGCCGGTGTAGACCAGCCGGGCCTCCACCTCTACGACGTGGCCGATCAGCAGCGGCCGGTAGAACCGCACACCGCCGGAGAATACGGCCACGGTGTCCTTGCCGCAGTAGCGGGAGGCGCAGACGTACGCAGCCTCGTCGATCCACTTCATGACGATGCCGCCGTGCACCTTGCCGCCCCAGTTCACGTCCGTGGGCGCGGCCATGAACCGCAGCACCACGCGCTCGGCCGTGCCGGCGTCGGTATATTCCTGTCCGCTCATGGCCTCCACGATGTCCTCGCGGACCTTGATCCGGGCCAGCGCGTGGTCCCGCTGTTCGATTTCATCCGGCGTCTCAGGGACGAACTGCGGCACCGGTATGGGCTTGCCGTCCGCGCCCACGGCGACGAAGATCACGATGCACTGGCTGCGCATGGTGGCGGGCCCGCCCTTCGGATCGCCCGAGGACACCACGGTGCGGATATGCATCGAGGACCGCCCGGTGTACACGATCGTGGCCTCGACCTCCACCATGTCGCCGCTGTTGACCGGGTCCGCGAAGTGGATGTTCCCCACGTAGGCCGTCACGCAGTAGGACTTTGCCCAGCCGACGGCGGCGGCATAGGCCGCCTTGTCCACCCACTCGAGCACGGTGCCGGCGTCGACCGAGCCGCTGTGGCCGACATCGGTGGGGGCCGCCAGGAAGCGCAGGGTCACGGAATTGGGCGCATTCTCGCTCATAATGTGAGTTTACTGATTGGCCCGGCAGGCGCCGCCGGCCGGCGACACAATGGCTGTCCGGCACGCCATAACCAGGCCATGACCCTGGAGACACACGACGGCGGGCGGCCACCAAAAGGTGACCGCCCGCCGTCGCGCGCTCCAGGCCGTGGATGCCTTAGGCCAGGACGCGGAGCTTCGAGTCGGCGCGGCCGAAGAGGGCGCGGTCGGCGGAGAACTTGCCCGCACCGACGAGGGCCACGGCTGCGGCGGCGGCCGCCAGGATCAGGACGAGTTCATAGCCGCCGGTTGCGACGAAGACGCCGGCGGAGGCGTGGACCATGAACAGGGCGCCGAGCATGTCCAGTGCGAGAAGGACCGCAAACACGCGGGTGAGCACGCCCAGGATCAGCGCGACACCGCCGACGAGCTCGAGGGTCGCGACGACGGGAGCCACCGCCTGGGCTGCCGGAACACCCATCTGGGTGAAGGCGGCCTGGGTGCCCGCGATCGTGAATTCGTTGAACTTCTGCCAGCCGTGGGCGGCGAAAAGGAAGCCGGCGATGACGCGCAGGATGGTTCGGGCGGAGGTGGTCAGGGCGGGCTGGTTCATGGGAAATACCGTTTCGTAAGTAGGGGGCGTCGCGGCTCTCAGCCGCCGCGGCTTCGGTTGCGTTCAAGTCCCAGTCTCCCGGATATTTAGTTGAAATGTCAACTAAATGACGCGCGGGGTCGATTCAGTGGCCCGGCTAGGGTTAACGCGTGCAACCTTCCCCGCCGCTGTCCACCGCCCCGCCGCCGACTACCGGGCAGCGCCGGGAAATCCTGCGCCTGGCAGTGCCGGCCTTCGGCGCCCTGATCGCCGAGCCGCTGTTCCTGCTCGCGGATTCGGCCATTGTGGGCCATCTCGGCGTAGCCGAACTGGCCGGCGTCGGGCTGGCATCGGCGGTCCTGCACACGGCAGTCGGACTGATGGTGTTCCTCGCGTACTCCACCACCCCGGCAGTGGCGCGGGCCATCGGCAACGGCCAGCTGGCCAAAGCCCTCGCCGCCGGGCGTGACGGCATCTGGTTGGCGCTGCTGCTCGGGCTCGTCCTCGCGGTCGCCGGGTTCCTGGCCGCGGGGCCGCTCCTGGACCTGATGGGCGCCGATGGCGAGGTGCATGCCTTTGCCGTGGACTACCTGCGCGGGTCCATGCCCGGCCTCGTGGCGATGCTGCTCATCTTCGCGGGCACCGGGGTGCTGCGCGGACTCCAGGACACCCGGACCCCGCTGATCGTCGCCGCCGCGGGTTTCACGTTGAACATCGCGCTGAACCTTGTCCTCGTCTACGGGTTGGGCTGGTCCGTGACCGGCTCGGCCGTGGGCACGAGCATTGCGCAGTGGGCCATGGCGGCCGTCTATGTGCTGATCGTCCGGCGCAATGCCCGCAACAACGGGGTGTCCCTGCGGCCGGACTTGCGTGGCATCCGGGCCCTGACCGGGGTGGGTTCCTGGCTGATGCTGCGCACGCTCAGCCTGCGGATCGCGATTCTCGCCACGGTGGTGGTGGTCACCGCCCAGGGGCCGGTCAATCTCGCCGCGCATCAGCTGGCCATGACCATCTTCACGTTCTTCGCTTTCGCCCTCGACGCCCTCGCGATCGCGGCCCAGGCCTTGATCGGCAAGGAACTCGGCGCGGCCCGGCCGGTGGCGGCACGCGCGCTGACGCGCACCATGACCCGGTGGGGGGTCGGCTTCGGCGTCCTGACCGGAATCCTTCTCGCCACCGCGGCACCGTGGGCGGGCGCCCTCTTCACGCCCGACGCCGAAGTCCGGGCGGCACTGACCCTCGCCCTGTGGGTGCTCGCCGCCGGGCAGCCGCTGGCCGGGTACGTCTTCGTCCTCGACGGCGTCCTCATCGGCGCGGGCGACGCCCGCTACCTGGCGATCGCCGGCGTCGTCAACCTCGCTGCCTACCTGCCGCTGCTGCTGGCCGTGCTGTATTCCGGCGCCGGATTGCTCTGGCTGTGGGCCGCGTTCTCACTCGGCTACATGGCGGCGCGGGCGCTGACGCTGGGCCTCCGGGCCCGGACGGACCGGTGGATGGTGCTCGGCGCGCGGTGAGTGCGGGCAGGCGCCGCCGGCAGACGTGCGAAGCGGCGGCTTCGCACTAAACTGGACGGGTGACTCTTCCCGCAGCGCCTGACGCGACCCCTGCCATCCGCGCCGCGGCCGACCTCTTCAAGCCCGTGCTTGTCAGGGCGGCCGTCGCGCTCGTGTTTGGCGCGGTCACCGTGTTCTGGGCGGCGCCGCCAGAATCGGGCATGGGCTGGGCCGGCGGCCTCTACCTGCTGGCCACCGGTGTGGTGATGATCTGGACCGTGCCCAAGACCGGATTCCCCCCGCGGGAAGGCGCTGGCAGGGTCCTCTCCGCCGGCGGGGCAGCCCTGGCCGGAGCCGGCGCGGCCGTGGCCCTGATCCCCGCCCCGCTCGTCTTCGGAACCATCGCGGCCCTGGGCCTGGGCGTGGCCGGCGCCGCGGAGCTGTTCGCGGGCATTCGTGGCCGCGGCCGGTCCGTGCTGGCCCGTGACTGGATCGCCTCCGGCGTGATCGGACTGGGCACTGCGATCGCGCTGCCGTTCTTCATCGGCCTCGGCCCGCACGCCCTCCTCGGCGTTGCCGGCGGCGGGGCCATCATCAGCGGAGTCCTGTGGATGCTGTCCGGACTGACCCTGCGCCATGATGCTCCGGGCGATTCCGCGGAGGCCGTAAACTAGTACCGACAGGTTCTACCCGGCGTAGAACAATTGCGGTAACAAGACAGCCACGCTATTTGCGCGGGCTGCAGGAGGAAAACACGTTGGCACAGCAGAAACCCGGAGCGCCCCGCAGCCTGCGGACCTCGGTCAAGGGACCGCTCATGTTCTCCGCGT
Organism: Arthrobacter sp. P1_A5; assembly: GCF_056406825.1. Taxonomy (NCBI): domain Bacteria; kingdom Bacillati; phylum Actinomycetota; class Actinomycetes; order Micrococcales; family Micrococcaceae; genus Arthrobacter; species Arthrobacter sp. P1_A5. The sequence goes on from NZ_JBFTZL010000001.1 coordinate 90,998, forward strand.
TCTGGGCCGTGGTGGTTTTCTTCGGCGTCCTGATCTTCGCCTCGGGCGGCAGCGCCCGCTCGCCCCGGTTCGATCTGGCGCTCATCGGCGCCGGCATCGCCTTTATTGTGATCCTGGTGGTGGCCGCCATGCTGGCCATGAGCCACAAGGAGAATCCCGCTGACCTGGGGAAGGGCTCCGGCGTCAACCTCAGTTCCAAGCGCACGCCCTCCGGCCATGGCGGCCCGTCAGCGCAGCCCCGGCCCGAGGCCGGCCCCGGCGATTCCCGGGACGGCGGCCCGCAGGCCTAGCAACGAGGCCTAGCAGCGTGGCCTCACACTGAGGCCCGACAGGCCGGCCTGACAGCGGGGCCCGGCGCCGCGGGCCCCTCCGCCGGCACCTTCGGCGTCAGGACGCGGCTTTGCGGGCCCGGTACGCGGCCACGTGCGCGCGGTTGGCGCAGTTTCCCGTGTCGCAGTAGCGCTTCGAGCGGTTGCGGCTCAGGTCCAGCACGACGGCGTCGCAGTCGTCCGCGGCGCACACCAGCAGGCGGTCCATTTCCTTGCTGCGGATCACGTCCACGATTGCCATGGCCGCCTCCGTGCTCATCCGGTCCGCCAGCGGCGCCTCCGGGGTGGTGGCGTGCAGGTGCCAGTCCCAGGGTTCGTGCTTGACCAGCTGGGGCAGCGCCCGGGCCTCCCGGAGCAGCCGGTTCACGGTCTCCGCGGCTGCCGACTCCTCGGCCTGCCAGAGCTCGGCGAGCTCGCCGCGGAGCCGCAGCACGCTGGCCAGCTCCGCCCCGTCCCGGGTGCGGGAACCGGTGAAGCCCTCGGCCTCCAGGAAGGCGTCCAGATCCCTGACCGTGGCCAAATGTTCCTCGCCGTTGGCCGCGGTGTTGATGAGGTTGACCACAGAACGCAGGGCAACTTCCGTGTCAGGGGCAAAAACCATCTTGACTCCTTACCTTGCCGGGGCGTAATGTCATGAGCATAACCCTACTTTACTCCTGACAGGAGAATGCCCGTGTCTGCCCCCCAGCGCCCCGTCGCCACGCCGGTCCGAGACCTTGCCGCCCAGCGGTCTGCCTCCGAACCGGGCGGCACCCCGCAGGGAAGCAAACTCGACGGCAAACGGGGAGGCAAGCAGGCCGCCAGGCAGAGCACCACGCGGGCCGCCGCACCATCCGGGTTCATGGCATCGGGCCTGGGCGTCGCCCTGTTTTCGTCCGCGGTGTTCGGGCTCTCCGGATCATTCGCCAAGGCGCTCCTGGAAACGGGCTGGACTCCCGGGGCGGCCGTCACGGCCCGGCTTACCGGTGCGGCCCTGATTCTGGCCGTCTTCGCCATTCCCTCCCTGCGCGGGCGTTGGCACCAGCTCCGGGACAACTGGCTGACCGTGCTGCTGTTCGGATTCATCGGCGTCGCCGCCTGCCAGCTGTTCTATTTCAACGCCGTATCCCGGCTCTCGGTCGGCGTCGCCCTGCTGCTGGAGTACCTGGCGCCGGTGCTGATCGTCCTCTGGCTGTGGGCCGCCAGCCGGAAACGGCCGCGGCCACTGACCATTGCCGGCACTCTCCTGTCCCTCGGCGGACTGATCCTGGTCCTGGACCTCACCGGAGCCGTCAAGATCGACCTCATCGGGGTGCTGTGGGGGATCGCGGCCGCGGTGTGCCTGGCCATCTATTTCTTCATCACGGCCAAGGAAAACGACACCCTGCCGCCCATCCTGCTGGCCTCCGGCGGGCTCATGGTGGGCGCCGTCGTCATGTGGCTTGCCGCGGCAACCGGGCTGCTGCCGATGGCCTTCAGCACGGCCGACACCCGCCTGGGGCCCTGGGTCACCCCGTGGTGGGTGGCGCTGGGCGGCCTCGTGGTCCTGGCCACGGTGGTGGCGTACGTGTCCGGAATTGTCGCCGCGCGGGCACTCGGTTCGAAAGTCGCGTCCTTTGTCTCGCTCACCGAGGTGCTGTTCGCCGTCATCTGGGCGTGGCTGCTGCTCGGCGAACTGCCCGGACCCATCCAGCTCCTCGGCGGCCTGCTGATCGTCGGCGGGGTGGTGCTGGTCCGGCTGGACGAGCTCCGGGCCCCGTCCGGCACCGGCGCGGCAGCGCTGGACCACGCGAACGACTGCGAGCCCGTGCCGTAGGCGGTTGTCCGTAAAGTCTCGGGGGTCCTCATCCCAGAGATCAAAAAGCCCCGCCAGGCCATGATCCTTCAAGTGCCAGGCTTCTTCGGGGTAGACCGGTGTGGCGTCCAGGAAGACAACGTGGCGCCCGTTGTCGAGCTGCAGCGGTGGAATGAAATCGTCCGTTCTTTCGAGCATCAGCCATGACCTGAAGGGCAGACCGCCCTTAGCATGGAGATATGTGCCGAAATATCCGGACCCTCCACAATTTTGAACCCCACGCCACCACCGCGGAGGTGGAGGCCGCCGCGTTGCAATACGTGCGCAAGATCAGCGGCAGCACCAAGCCGTCCAAGGCCAACGAGGAGGCCTTCAACCGGGCCGTGCATGAGATTGCCCATGCGACGCAGCACCTCCTCGACTCTCTGGTAACCCACGCCCCGGCAAAGGACCGCGGGGAGGAAGCGGCCAAAGCCAAAGCCAGGGCCGCCATCCGCTACGGCGCGGCCTGAGGCGGGGGCGCCCGGGCTAAGGCCGGATTACTTCCCGAAGCTGCGCAACCGCAGCGAGTTGGCCACCACCAGCACGGAGCTGGCGGCCATGGCGGCGCCGGCGATCATCGGGTTGAGCAGGCCCAGGGCTGCCACCGGGATGCCCACGGCGTTGTAGAAGAAGGCCCAGAAGAGGTTCGTCTTGATGGTGCCGAGCGTCCGGCGGGAAAGCTCGATCGCCTGCGCCACCTGTCCGAGGTCGTTGCCCATCACCGTCAGATCGGCTGCCTCGATGGCGACGTCGGTGCCGGAGCCCATGGCGATGCCCAGGTCTGCCTGCGCCAGCGCCGCGGCGTCGTTGACGCCGTCCCCTGCCATGGCCACAGTGGCGCCGGCTGCTTGCAGCTTCTGCACGGCCTCAACCTTGCCCGCCGGGAGCACACCAGCAAAGACGTCGCGCGGGCTGATCCCGACGGCGGCCGCCACCTGGGCAGCCACAGCGGCGTTGTCGCCGGTCAGCAGGATCGGCCGGAGCCCAAGCTCCCGGAGCCGGGCAACTGCGGCCGCGGAGCCGGGCTTAACGGTGTCCCGCAGGCTGATAATTCCGGCGGTCTCGCCGTCCACGGCAACCCAGACGGCCGTGGCGCCCGAGTCTTCGGCAGTACCCAGCGCCTCGACCTGAGCCGGGGCCGGAGCGACGCCGGACTCCAGCAGCCAGCCGGTGCGCCCCGCGACCACGCGCCGGCCGTCGACCGTGCCATCGACGCCGCCGCCGGGCGCGGAACGGAAGCCGGCGACGGCGGGGAGGCCGGCGCCGTCGTTGTTCAAGCGTTCCGCGGCCAATGCCGCAGCGGYGATGGCCCGGGCGATCGGGTGCTCGGAGGCGTTTTCCACTGCCCCCGCCAGGCGCAGCACCTCGGCTTCGCTGTGCGGCCCGAAACTTTGGACGCCGTCCACGGCAAGGCGGCCGGTGGTGACGGTCCCGGTCTTGTCCAGCAGGATCGTGTCCACCGTCCGGGTGTCCTCGAGGACTTGCGGACCCTTGATCAGGATCCCCAGCTGGGCGCCCCGCCCGGTCCCGGTCAGCAGTCCGACGGGGGTGGCCAGCCCGAGGGCGCAGGGGCAGGCAATGACCAGCACGGCGACGGCGGCGGTGAAGGCGGCCCGGACCTCGTCGGAGCTGACGGCCGGTGCGGCCGCAATCAGCCAGGCCCCGAAGGTGAGGGCGGCGATGACCAGGACGACCGGTACGAAGACGGCGCTGATGCGGTCGGCGAGCCGGGCGATGGGTGCCTTTCCGGTCTGCGCCGCGGAGACGAGCCTGCCCATCTGGGCCAGGGTGGTCTCGGACCCGACGCGGGTGGCGCGGACCAGGAGCCGGCCTGAGGTATTGATGGTGGCCCCGGTGACCTGGCTGTCCGGGCCGACTTCCACGGGCACGGATTCGCCAGTCACGAGGGAGGCGTCCACCGCAGAGGTACCGTCGATGACGACGCCGTCGGCGGCGATTTTCTCGCCGGGGCGGACCATGATCACGTCTCCGAGGGCCAGTTGGTCGGCCGGGATCTTGTGCTCGGTGCCGCCGCGCAGGACAGTAGCGTCTTTTGCCCCCAGGTCCAGGAGGGCCTTAAGGGCGTCGCCCGCCCTCCGTTTGGCGTTGGCCTCGAGGTAGCGGCCGAGCAGCAGGAACGTGGTGACCACGGATGCGACCTCGAAGTACAGGCCGCCGGAGCCCATGCCCTCCGCTGCGGGATGTTCGGTCATGCCCGGGTCGGCAAGGAGTTGCCCAACCGAGAACGAGTAGGCGGCAATCACGCCGATGGATACCAGGGTGTCCATGGTCGAGGCCAGATGCCGCGCGTTGATGGCCGCGGCGCGGTGGAACGGCCACGCCGCCCAGGCAACCACCGGCAGGGCCAGGATCGCGGCCACCCAGCCCCAGTTCGGGAACTGGAATGCCGGGATCATCGAGATTGCGAAGACCGGGACGGTGAGTACGGCCGCCACAACCAGCCGCGGGCGAAGCGAGGGTGCGGCTGTGCCGGCCGGAAATTCGGTGCCGGCCAGGAGTCCTGCGTCCTCCACCGGCGTGCCCGGGTACCTGGCGGACCGGACCGTGGCCTTGTAGCCCGCAGCCGCGACAATGGCGGTGATCTGGTCGTCGGTGATGTCCGCCGGGACGCTGACTCGGGCGGACTCGAGGGGCAGGTTGACGCTGGCCTCGACGCCGTCGAGCTTTCCGAGCCTGCGCTCGACCCGGTTGACGCAGGAAGCGCACGTCATGCCCTCGATATCGAGGTCGATGACACGGCTCCCGGCCTGGTCCAACAACTGCTCGCTGCTCACGGCGCCCTTCTTTTTCCGCTCGATTGGTTTTCTGCCGTTCCGGTGTCTGCGCCCGCCCGGCGCTGTTGTCACTCAGGCTTCGCTGGCGACCACGAGGTAGCCGGCTTCGGCGATTGCCTCGCCGATTTCGGAGGAGGACAGTGCTTCGCTGGAGGTGATCGTGACGGTGGAGATGCCGCCGGCGTTGAGGTCGACGTCGATCTTTTCGACGCCGGAGAGCGCCTCAAGTTCTTCGCTGACAGAGGACACGCAGTGGCCGCAGGTCATGCCGGAAACGTTGACGGTGGTGGAAACGGGGGCCATGGGATGCTCCTTGTCGCTGGGCCGGGTGTGGTTCCCCGGCCCGGTGGTGTGGTGGGTGGTACGGGTACTAGCGGAGCAGGCGTCCGATGGCATCGGTGGCCTCCTTGACTTTGACATCGATGGCCTCCGCCCGAAGCTCCGGATCCGGCTCGGCGGCGGCGCCGACAACGCAGTGGCCGATGTGCTCTTCGACAAGCCCGAGGCTCACAGCATGCAGGGCCTTGGTGACGGCGGCGACCTGGGTGAGGATATCGATGCAGTATTTGTCCTCGTCAACCATCCGGGCGATGCCGCGGACCTGCCCTTCGATCCGCTTGAGACGGCGAAGGTAGGCGTCCTTGTTGGACGTGTAGCCGTGTTCAGGGGGCGGGGCGTCAAGGGGAACAGTGTCCAGACGCGCCATGCCGGGGACTTCTGACTCGCTCATGCCCTCAACATATACCCCCCAGGGGTATGTTTCAAGCCCGCGGCGCGGCCGGCGCAGCATGTGGAATGTTTGCGCAAAACAAAGAGCTCCGGAGTGCGTTATTGGGGGATACGCACTCCGGAGCAGCTTTGGGGTAGGCCGTTCCTCCGGCCTACAGATCGAGCTTACTCGCCGGTAGTGGGGTAACACCAGCGCTCTGAATAAGTACTTTCGCTTTACTTTCTTCCGGCCGGAGCGACGGCCGGAACGATCAGGATCGGACGTTCCTGATGGTGGCTGAGCCATGCCGCCACGGAGCCGTTCAACGCGGCGGAGATGCGGTGGCCGATGCCCCGTTCGGGGGTCCCCACCACGATCATGGATGCGTTGGTGTCCGCGGCCAGCCTGCCGATCGCCCGGGCGGGATCCCCGGCCAGGGTGCGCAGCGTCCAGTCGATGCCCAGGGGAACGCAGAGTGCCTCAACAACGGAACGCAGCTCCTGGGCGGTGGCCCGGATCCGGGCGTCGTCCGCGTCCGGATGCAGGGACAGGCGGTGCGCGGACCGCGCCGGATCCCACTCCACGAGGTAGCTGGCCTCGTCCACATAGGCGCAGATCAAGGGCGCGGCGAGGGACTTCGCGAGGGATGCCGCCGTCTGCAGCACTTCCGGATACTGTCCCGGAACCACACCCACCACGAGGGGCGCCGGGCCGTGGGCGGAGTCGTCAGGCATACTTCATTCTGGCGCCGGGGTGCGGCCCTGAACAGGGGCTTACTTCCCGTCTGCCGGCCCGGGGCGGTGCGGGCGCCGTTTGCCGCAGCCTCCCTTGAACAGCCCGGGGGTGGGGCCTACGGTTGAAGAACACAGGAGGAGGTGGCCGCCGTGGAGATCTACATGTGGTGGTTGGATCTGGATTTGGCGAGCAAAGAATGGCTTCGGGAAAACCTGCGGACCATCGAACTGCCCGAGGCCGTGCAGCGGGGAATCGCGGATGCCGGCGGGCCCGGTCCGGCTGAACCGTCCGCCGCCGGCGCGGCCGTATTGACTGCCGCGGACTGGGACTTTATCGAGACGCAGTCGGAGTTCGTCGACTGAAAGATGCCACCGGCGCGGCAGCGCAGGCCGGCGGGCGCCGGGAGAAAACCGTTGCGGCCTTCCGGCGGGGATGGTTGCATGGACCCCATGGCTACTGCAGAGAGTTACGTCCTGGCGATCGGGACCAAGAAAGGCCTTTGGCTGGCGACCAGCCAGGACCGGAAGGACTGGTCGCTGTCCGGCCCGCATTTTCTGATGAGTGAGGTGCCCAGCATCGCCATCGATACCCGCGATGACAGGACCCGGATCCTGGTGGGGGTCCGCTCCGAGCACTGGGGTCCCACGGTTTTCCACTCAGATGATCTCGGCGGATCCTGGACCGAACCCGAAAACGGCGCCATCACGTTCCCCGACGGCACCGACGCCGCCCTGGAACGGATCTGGCAGATCTATCCCGACGCCGGCTCCCGCCCGGGCGTCGTGTGGGCGGGCTGCGAACCGATCTCGGTCTGGAAATCCACCGACGGCGGCGAGCACTTCGAGCTCAACCGCGGCCTCTGGGACCATCCGCACCGCAGCGAATGGGGCGCAGGCTATGGCGGCGCTGCGGCGCACTCAATCGTCGTCGACCCCACGGGCGAGAAAGTCCACGTCGCCATGAGCACCGGAGGGGTCTACCGCTCGCTCGACGGCGGCGCCTCCTGGGAGCCGCGCAACAAGGGAATTTCCGCGTACTTCATGCCGGATCCCAACCCGGAATTCGGCCAGTGCGTCCACAAGATCGCGGCCGACGCCGCCGTCGACGGCCGCCTGTACGCGCAAAACCATCACGGCGTGTACCGCAGCGACGACGACGCCGAATCGTGGGAGTCGATCGCCGAAGGGCTGCCGGCGGACTTCGGTTTTGTGATGCTGACGCATCCGCGCCGGGCCGGTACCGCCTGGGTGGTCCCGCTGAAGGCTGACGGCGAACGTATCCCTCCGGAAGGGAAGCTGGCCGTGCACCGGACCGATGACGCCGGCGCCAGCTGGAAACGGCTCGATGCCGGGCTGCCGGAAGCCGAGTACAACGCAGTGCTCCGTGATGCTGCCAGCGTCGACGGCGCGGAGCCTGCGGGCGTCTACTTCGGGACGCGCGGCGGCAGTGTCTACGCCAGCGCTGACGAGGGAGAACACTTTACCGAGGTCGCCTCGCACCTGCCGGACGTGCTGTGCGTGCGGGCAGCCGTGGTCTCCACTGCCCTGCTCCCGGCGCAGGCGTGAAGGGGTAAAAAGCGCATGAACAGCGGCGACGCCATGCCGGCAGACTCGGTGATCAGCGTGGTCCTGCCCAGCGTCCTCCAACCGCTCGCCGGCGGGCAGTCCATCCTGACTGCGCCCGCCGAGGCAGCGGTGACGGTGGAGTGGGTGCTGGATACGGTGACCGGGGGCTATCCGGCGCTGTCGCGGCGGTTGCGGGACGAGACCGGAACTGTTCGCCGTTACGTGAATATATACGTCAACGGGAATGAAATCCGGCGGCTGCAGGGTCTGGTGACTGCCGTGGCGCCGGGCCAGGAAGTCCTCATCATCCAGTCGGTGGCCGGAGGCTGACGCCTCAGGCGACCCGCCAGACGCTGCATTCGTCGGCGTTGATGGCCTTGCGCATGCCTGTGTGGCGGTCCATGATCCAGACGACGCCGATTCCGGGGGCCGTTTCCTGAACGCTGCCGCGGCGGATCACGACGTCATCGTAGTTCGGGCCCACCCGCAGGCGGGCCTCGATCTCATCGCCGCGGTGCAGCTGGTCGAGCGCGCGGACGCGGGTTACATGGGCTTTCGCTTCCTTCAACATGGCGGGGCCTCCTGGACTGGAGTCGGTGCCTGCTCTTGCCGGCACTTCCAGTCTCCTGCGCCAATGTTGCGTCCGCGTTTCGGCACGGTAAGGGGCCGGTTAGATTTCGGGGGCGCAACGGATACCGGCCCCCATCAGGGCTGCGGTGCGCCCTCAGGGGAGCTGGCGTTCGCCCGGGCGCTCGACCCGGAGCCACCGGTACCCGTAGCGGTCCAGCGGGACTTCGAAGGCGCCGTCGTCGGAGAGCGGGATGTCCTCGCCGCCGAGCAGATCCCGGAGCACGGCCCCGGCGTAGGACTGCCCCGCCGCGTCCTTCCCGTCCGGACCCCCCGGGCCGCCTTCCTCGCCCTCCGGCGGGACCACCGAGGCCGTCACAGACGCCGGCTCGGCGCCAAAATTGTGGGCGACCACCACCGTGGAGCCGTCCCACGTGCAGCGGTGCAGCAACACCGCCGGTGAGGCCTGCTTGATGAGGGCAAACCTGCCCCAGCCGAGCTCGGGACATTCCCGGTACCGCTGGATCAGCGTCGCGATGAAGTTCCACAGCGAATCGGGATCCCGTTTTGCGGCCGCGGCGTTGATGCGCGCCGGCCCGAACGGTCCGTCCACGGGCTGGGCGACGAGGTCCCCCGGCGGGGCGGTCGAGAAGCCGCCATTTTCGGTGTGGTCCCACTGCATGGGAGAGCGGACGGCCGAGCGGCCCTTCGCGCGCAGGTCTTCGCCCATCCCGATTTCTTCGCCGTAGAAGAGCACCGGGGTGCCCGGCAGCGAGAACATCAGGGAGTACACCATGCGGATCCTGGCCGGGTCGCCGCCGAGCATGGTGGGCAGCCGCCGCCGCAGTCCGCGGCCGTACATCTGCATATCGGGATCCGGGCCGAAGGCCGCGAAGACCTCCTCGCGTTCGGCATCGCTGAGCTTGTCCAGGGTGAGTTCATCGTGGTTCCGGACGAACATGGCCCATTGGTTGTCGGGATTGATCTTCGGACGGCTGCCGAGCGTCCGGGCCAGCGGCCGGGCGTCCTGTCGGGCCAGTGACAGGTACATGTTCTGCATGGAGAGGAAATCAAACTGCATGTTCAGCTCGTTGCCGGCCGGGCCGTCGAAGTACTTCAGCTGCTCTTTGTATGGAAGGTTGACCTCGCCCAGCAACACCGCACTGCCATGGCGGCGGTTGAGGAAGCTGCGCAGGGCGCTCAGGTACTGGTGCGGGTCGATTTTCGCGGCTTCATCCTTGGGCTCGCCGATCAGCTCCAGGAAGAAGGGCACCGCGTCCAGCCGGAACCCGTCCAGGCCTAGCTGAAGCCAGAATCCCATCGACTTCGCAATCTCGTCCCGCACCTTGGCATTCATCACGTTCAGGTCCGGCTGGTGTTTGGCGAACATGTGCAGATACCACTCACCGGTGGCCTTGTCCTGGGTCCAGATGGACGTTTCCTCGCCGGGAAACACCACCTGGTCCGAGGTGTCCGGCGGCGTGTCCTTCCGCCAGACGTAGTAGTCGCGGTAGGGGTTGTCCACGGACTTGCGCGCCTGGACGAACCACGGGTGCCGGTCGGAGGTGTGGTTGATGACAAAGTCCGCGATCACCCGGATGCCGCGGTCGTGGGCGGTGCGGATGAATTCCACCAGGTCACCCAGGCTTCCGAGCCGGGGATCCACGCCGTACATGTCGGTGACGTCGTAGCCGTCGTCGCGGTCCGGGGAAGGGTAGAAGGGCATGAGCCAGATGCACGTGATGCCGAGCGCGGCAAGATAGTCCACCCGCTGGATCAGTCCGCCGAAATCTCCGGTGCCGTCGCCGTCGCCGTCGAAGAACGTCTCCGGATCCAGGCAGTAAATCACCGCGTTCTTCCACCAGAGGTCCGAGGTCTCGGCGATTCTCACAGCGCACCGTCCGTTCCGAACGGAGCCGGTCCCGCCGCCGGGCGGAGCTGGGGGAGGACGTGCTCGGCGAAGGTCTCGATAAACGGCGTCTGCTCCTGGCCGACAAAGTGCAGGTACAGCTCATCGAACCCGAGGTCCAGATAGGAGGCCAGCCATTGGGCGTGCCGCCCGGCATCGGCGGAGACGTTGACGGCCGCCCGCACCTGGTCCTCCTGGACACCGGCGCTGACACCGTCGAAATGGGCCGCCGTGGGCAGGTCCCAGGGAATCGGCGGAGCAAAGACGTTGGTGCGCCACTGGTCCTCGGCGATCGCGACGGCCTCTGCCTCTGTCGGCGCCCAGGACAGGTGGACCTGGAGGGCTGCCGGCCCGCGGCCACCGGCGTTCCGGTACGCCGCCACCATGTCCTTCAGCTTTCCCGCCGGCTGGTTGACGGTGACGAGTCCGTCGGCCCAGTCCGCTGCACGGCGCGCTGTTTCCACGCTCACCGCCGGGGCAATGATCGGCGGTTTGGTCTCCGGAACATCCCAGATCCGGGCTTGCTCCACCGTGACGAGGCCGTGGTGCGTGACCACGTCGCCGGCGTGGAGCCGGCGGATGATGTCTACGCATTCCTCCAGCCGGCGCTGACGCGTTTCCTTCGGCGGCCAGGCCTGGCCGGTGATGTGCTCGTTCATATACTCGCCGCTGCCCGGGGCCATCCAGAAGCGGCCGGGAAACATGTCCGCCAGGGTGGCGGAGGCGTGCGCGATGATCGCGGGGTGGTACCGCTGCCCGGGCGCCGTCACCACCCCGAAGCGCAGACCGGTGGTAGCCAGCGCGGCCCCGAGCCAGGACCAGGCGAACCCGGAGTGGCCCTGCCGGGCGGACCACGGCTCAATATGGTCCGAACACATGGCGGCATCGAAGCCTGCCTGCTCGGCCAGTTGAACGTCCTGCAGGAGGCGGCGGGGGCTGATCTGTTCATGCGAGGCGTGGAACCCGATGGTAGCCATCACCCATGTTTACCGCCGGGGCCGGGCCGTGTCGAGGAGCCCCCAGTTGAGGAGCCCCTCGCGAGAAGCCACGGCGTGGGGGTGGCGGTGCCGGGTCCGCGGCGCAAGAATGGGCGCTATGCACCTGCCGTTGATGCCTCCCATTGCGCCCATGCTGGCCAAAGCACTCCCCGCGCTGCCGTCGCCGGACGCCGGAACGGGCTGGCTCTTTGAGCCGAAATGGGACGGTTTCCGCTCCATCATCTTCCGTGACGGCGACGAGGTGGAGATCGGCAGCCGGAACGGCAAGCCGATGACGCGCTATTTCCCCGAGCTTGTCGAGGCGCTGAAGTCGGAGCTGCCGGAACGCTGCGTGGTGGACGGCGAGATCATCCTGGTGGCGGCCTCCGGGGACCGGCTGGACTTCGACGCGCTCCAGCAGCGCATCCATCCGGCCGCCAGCCGGGTGAAGCTGCTCGCGGAACAGACCCCGGCGCGCTTCGTGGCGTTCGACCTGCTGGCCCTCGGCGACGAGGATCTCACGGGCAAACCCTTCTCCGAGCGCCGCCGGCAGCTGGAGCGCGCACYGGCAGCCAGCGCGGCGCCGGTCCACCTCACAGCCGCGACTTCCGACCGGGACACGGCGCAGCGCTGGTTCCGGCAGTTCGAGGGCGCCGGACTSGACGGSATYGTGGCCAAGACGCTGGASGGCAGCTACCAGCCGGACAAGCGYGCGATGGTCAAGGTCAAGCACGAACGGACGGCGGACTGCGTGCTGGCCGGATATCGCGTGCACACCTCCGGTCCGGACCGGATCGGCTCACTGCTCCTGGGGCTCTACGACGACGCCGGGGTGCTGGCGAACGTCGGCGTGGTGGGAGCCTTCCCGATGGCCCGGCGCGCGGAGCTGTTTGCCGAGCTGCAGGAGCTGGTCACCGGTTTTGACGACCACCCCTGGGCCTGGGCCCGGCAGGAGGAGGGGGCGCGCACTCCGCGGAAGGCCGAGGGAAGCCGGTGGAGCGGCGGCAAGGACCTGTCCTTCACCCCGCTGCGGCCCGAGCGCGTGGTGGAAGTGAAGTATGACCATATGGAGGGCGAAAGGTTCCGGCACACAGCCCAGTTCCTGCGCTGGCGTCCGGACCGTGATCCGCGCTCCTGCACCTATGACCAGCTGGAGGAACCGGTGAAGTTCGATCTCGCCGCGGTACTGGGCGCCGCCCGCTAACCGGGTAGCCCGCTCACCCGCTCAACGCATTAACGACGGCGGCCCGCCCCCCGAAGGGACGGGCCGCCGTCGTTAATGCGGAAAAGCGGTGCGGAAGTGCGGTTGAAATCCGCTGTCGGTGCGGGGCTACTGCTGGCCGAGCTGTTTGGTGGGGACCCGGAACGTTTCCTTGGCCGTCAGCGCCGCGACCGTGGCGATCAGGCAGATGATTGCGGTGAAGATGGAGATCTGGACCCAGCCGCCGGGCTGGATGCCGCCCATGGCCGCCACGATCGCCGGGGCGAAGCCGGCCATCAGGAAGCCCAGCTGGGTGCCGATTGCGAGGCCGGAGAAGCGGACGTTGGTGCTGAACATCTCGGCGTAGAAGGAGGGCCAGACCGCGTTGGCCGCAGCGTAGCCGAAGGAGAAGAACGCGATTGCCGTAAGGAACATCAGCGCGACGTTGCCGGATTCGAGGCTCAGCAGGAAGACCGGGGTCAGGGCTGCGCTGGACAGTGCGCCGTAGATGAAGACGGGCTTCCGGCCGATCTTGTCGGCGAGCATGCCGAAGAGCGGCTGGGTGCCCAGTGCCATGAAGTTGGCGCCGACGACGAGCCATAGGGTGGTGGTGCCGTCCACGCCGGCGACGTTCTTGGCGTAGCTGATGGCCAGGGTGCCGAAGACGGTGGACACGGCGGCGATGAAGGCGCAGGCGATGACACGCAGGACATCGCGCCAGTGGCTCTTGAGGAGGTCCGCGACGGGGAGCTTGGAGATCTGCTTGGTCTTCTGGGCCTCCTCGAACGCCGGCGGCTCGTGCAGGGTGCGGCGGATGAAGAACGCGACCAGCACAACCACGGCGCTGAGCCAGAACGGGATGCGCCAGCCGATCGTGTACTTGATGTCGTCAGGCAGGGCGAGGACCGGGATGAAGACGAGGGCGGCGAGGATCTGGCCGCCCTGGGTGCCGGTCAGGGTCCAGGAGGTGAAGAAGGAGCGGCGGTTGTCCGGGGCGTGCTCGAGCGTCATGGACGAGGCGCCGGCCTGCTCGCCGGCAGCGGAAAAGCCCTGGCAGAGACGCGCCAGCACCAGCAGGACAGGGGCCCACCAGCCGACCGTCTTGAAGTCCGGCAGGCAGCCGATGGCAAAGGTGGAGGCGCCCATCAGCAACAGCGTGAACATGAGGACCTTCCGGCGCCCTATCCTGTCACCGAAGTGGCCGAGGATAACGGCGCCGACCGGGCGGGCAATGTAGGCAAAGCCGAAGGTGGCGAACGACATGATCGCCGCGTTGGTGTCCGCGTCGGGGAAGAAGACATGCGGGAAGATCAGCGCGGCTGCGGAACCGAAGATGAAGAAGTCGTAATACTCGACGGCGCTGCCCAGGAAGCTGGCAAGGGCCGCCTTCTTCGGCGTCCCTCCTGTGGTTATACCCGGCGTCGTGGACGGGACAGTGTGGCTCATGGTGTTCCTTTGGTGTGACGACGTTGTCGCGGATGGATCAGGAAGGTCTCGGCTGCCGCTTGCTTAAGTGTGGTGCAGCCGGAGGTCCGTGGAAAGACCCGGACTAGTAGCCACATGGTGGAAGCTACTTGTGCGATGTAGCAATCATGCTGTGAGCGCAGTCACTTGTCAACAAAAATAATCACCATCTAGAAATAGCTCTCACTATGTGGGAACATCGATGCATGAGTGTGAATCAAACCACAGAAGTTCCCGCCGCTTCCGGGCATCCGGCGGAAGTCCCTTCGAAGCCTGCAAAGGCCGCCAGGGAGGACTCGCGGACGGACATGGTGGGCAAGGCCTTGGGTCTGCTGGTCCTCCTGGGCGACGAGCCGCGGGGTGCCAGCGCCGCGGAGATCTCCCGCCGCGCGGATCTGCCATTCAGCACCACGTACCGCCTGCTCGGCTCCCTGACGCGGGACGGCTTCGTTGACTACGAGCCGGACGGCCGCCGCTACCACCTGGGGCTGAGGGTCTTCCAGCTTGGCCAGCGCGTCTCCAACCACCACGGCTTCGCGGGTACGGCGCTGCCCATCCTGCGGCGCGTGACCGAGGAAACGGGTGAGGCGACGATCCTCTCCGTGCGGGACGGCATCCACCACCTGACGGTGAACAAGGTGGACGGCCCGCAGACGTTCCGGGTCACGAGCGACCCCGGGCATCTCGGGGCACTTCATACCACCTCAGTGGGCAAGGCACTGGTGGCGTTCGCCGACGACGCCACCCGCGCCCAGCTCGTCGAGGAACTGCCCCTGGAGCCGCTGACGGCGCTCTCCATCACGGACCGCGAGGCTTTCCGGGCCGAAATCGAGCAGGTCCGGCGCCAGGGCTTCGCCACCATGGACGAGGAAAACGAACTCGGCATGCGCGCCGTCGCCGTCCCGGTTTTCAACGCCCAGGGGCACGCCTTCGCCTCGCTGGCAACGGCGGTCCCGGTCTTCCGCCTGAGCATGGAGGCCCTCGCGGCCCTCGTGCCGCTGCTGCAGGCGGCGGCCGCCGAGCTGTCGGCCCGGCTGCCCCAGCGGTGACGGCCGACCAGMCTGCGTCATGAAAGCGGGCGTCATGAAAGCGGGCGCCGAAACACGCCGGCGGCGTAATAATATGTTCGTCATTCGAACAACAGTGCAACATGTGAACAAAGTCTGTAATGTAATCCCTATCACCCGGCCCGCCGCGGACGCCGCAAGCGTCGCCGCCCGCCGAGTGCCGTTGTCAAAGGAGCAAACTGGATGAGCAATCGAGCAGAGTCCTTCCTCGTGGGCCTCGTGGGAGACGGCGTCATGCCCTCCCTCACGCCCTACATGCATGAACGCGAGGGCGACGTGCAGGGCCTCCGGTACCTCTACCGCCCCATCGACCTCACCGAACTCGGCCTGCCCGGCCGGGCCGTGGGGGAGTTGCTTTCCGGCGCCCGGAGCCTCGGGTTCAACGGATTGAACATCACGCACCCCTGCAAGCAGCTCGTGCTCGAGTACCTGGATGAGGTCTCCGCCGACGCCCGGCGCCTGGGCGCCGTCAATACCGTGGTGATCCGCGACGGCCGCTTCATCGGCCACAACACCGACTTCTCCGGCTTCGCCGCGGCGCTGGCCTCCGGGCTCCCCGGCGCCGCCCTGGATCGCGTGGTGCAGCTGGGAGCCGGCGGCGCCGGCTCCGCCGTCGCCTACGCCCTGCTCACCGCGGGGGTCCGCGAGCTGGACCTCGTGGACACCGACGCGGCCCGGTCCGCCGCCCGGGCGGCCGAGCTCGCCGGGTTCTTCCCGGACCGGACCGTCACCGCCCGGACGACGGCGGAGCTCCCGCAGCTCATGCCGCAGGCCGACGGCCTGGTGCACTGCACCCCCGTGGGCATGGCCGCCCATCCGGGGGTTCCGTTGGACATGTCCCTCGTGGAGTCCCGGCACTGGGTGGCCGACATCGTGTACCGGCCGATCGAAACAGAGCTCGTCCGCGAGGCGCGCGCCAAGGGCTGCGAGGTGCTCGACGGCGGCCGGATGGCCGTGGGCCAGGCGGCGGATGCCTTCCGGATCTTCACCGGGCGCCAGGCTGACGCCGACCGCATGCGCTCCCACTTCCTGGAACTTGTGGCCGCGGAAGAGGTGCCCGCCTGATGCGCACCGGGATCGCCACCGTCTGCCTCGCCGGCACCTTGCGGGAAAAAATGCAGGCCTGCGCGGTGGCCGGCTTCGACGGGATCGAGATCTTCGAACAGGACCTCGTGACGTCCCCGCTGAGCCCGGAGGACGTCCGGAAGCTGGCCGCCGACCTCGGCCTGAACCTGGATCTCTACCAGCCCTTCCGGGACTTCGACAGCGTTCCCGAGGACCTGCTCGCCGCCAACCTGCGCCGCGCGGACGCCAAGTTCCGGCTCATGTCCCGCCTGGGCATGGACACCATGCTGCTCTGCTCCAACGTCGGCACCGCCACGATCGACGATGACGAGCTCCGCGCCGCACAGCTTTCCCGGCTCGCGGACCTCGCGGGTGACCACGGCGTCAGGGTCGCCTATGAGGCCCTGGCCTGGGGCAAGTACGTGAACGACTACGAGCACGCCCACCGGCTGGTTGGGATGGTGGACCACCCCAACCTGGGCACCTGCCTGGACTCTTTCCACATCCTCTCCCGGGACTGGGATACCGCGCCGATCGAGGCCTTCGACCCGGAGAAAATCTTCTTCGTCCAGGTCGCCGATGCCCCCAAGCTGTCCATGGACGTGCTGTCCTGGAGCCGGCACTACCGGGTGTTTCCAGGGGAGGGCCAGTTCGAGCTCGCCAAGTTCATGGGCCACGTGGTCCGCGCGGGCTACACGGGACCGGTGTCGCTGGAAGTGTTCAACGACGTCTTCCGCCAGGCCGACGTCGAACGCACCGCCGTCGACGCCATGCGGTCGCTGATCTGGCTCGAAGAGCAGAGCGCCGCCTGGCTCGAGGCAAACCCGGCGAATGCAGCAGGCGGGATGACCAGCGGGGCGGCCGGCCCGGTGTCCGGTGCCCGGCGCCGCTACCCCATGGAGCTGGCCACGCTTCCCCGCGTGGCCGAGCCCGCCGGCTTCAACTTCGCCGAGGTCCGGGCCGGTGACACCGCCGGACTGGAAACCCTGCTGGGCCAGCTGGGGTTTGCGTTCAACGGGCGGCATCGCACGAAGGATGTGCAATTGTGGACCATGGGCCACGCGCGCGTGATCATCAATGAAGAACCGGCAGCCATCGGCACGGCGACCGCTGCCGCCGGTACCGGCCAGCCGGCTCCCGCCGCCCCTGCCATCTCCGCCCTGGGCTTCGACGTCGACTCTCCCGTTATCGCCGCCGCCCGCGCCCAGCAGCTCAAGGCCCCCGCCGTGCCGCGCAAGAGCCAGGCCAACGAGGAAGTCTTCCAGGGCTTCGCCGCGCCGGACTCCACCGAAATCTTCCTCTGCCAGGGCAGCCCGGACGGCACCGCCGCGTGGACCCGGGAATTCGGCGACGGCCTGGACGTCGCCGCGGCGGACCCGGCAGAGCACCCGGCCGCGGTGATCGACCACGTGAACCTCGCGCAGCCGTGGCAGCACTTCGACGAGGCCGTGCTCTTCTACACCAGCGCCCTCGCACTGGAACCGCAGCCGTTCGCCGAGGTGGCCAGCCCCACCGGGCTGGTCCGGTCCCAGGTGATGCTGACGCAGGACCGCGGCGTCCGCCTGGTGCTGAACCTGGCCCCGCTGATCCAGCAGGAAGGGACTGCCGGCACCGGCCACCGCCCCGGCTACCAGGAGCACATCGCCTTCGCCGTGGAAGACCTCGTGGCCACGRCCCGGTCCGCACGGGACCGCGGACTGGACTTCCTGCAGATCCCCGCGAACTACTACGAGGATCTCGACGCCCGGTTCGCTCTGGACCCGGAATTCCTGGCCACGCTCCGTGAGCTCAACCTGCTCTATGACCGCGATGCCGACGGCGAGTTCCTGCACTTCTACACCGCCACCGTGGGCAGCGTGTTCTTCGAAATGGTGGAGCGCCGCGGTGCCTACGACGGCTATGGCGCCCCGAACGCCCCGGTGCGGCACGCCGTCCAGTACGACCACCTGCACCAGCTGACCCGTACTTCCTGACCCCATCCGAACAACAAACACACCCACGAAAGGAGGCTGCTGTGCCTGAAGAAATCAACCTCGACGTCTTCAACGCCGACCCGATCACCGAGGACGTGTCCGACGAAGCCACGGAGGCCGCACCAAAGACGCATGCGCCCGCTGTCCATGCCTTGGATACTGCCGCGGAGTCGCAGGCGGACCTCAGCGCCGAGATGAAGGCGATCGGCGAAGCGTACGCGCAGGCCCTCAAAGGCGGAGCCCCGGCCGAAACCCAGCCGCGGCTCGACTACGCGCCGTACCGCAGCAGCGTCCTGCGCCACCCCACCAAGGATCTGCACCACGCGGATCCGGAAACCATCGAACTGTACTCGCCGGCGTTCGGGCACATGGACGTGCACGCGCTGGAAGCGGACCTGACCATCGCGCACAACGGCGAGCCGCTCGGCGAACGCATCGTGGTCTCCGGCCGGGTGCTCGACGGCGACGGACGCCCCGTCACCGGCCAGCTCGTCGAAATCTGGCAGGCGAACTCCGCCGGCCGCTACATCCACAAGCGTGACCAGCACCCGGCGCCGCTGGACCCCAACTTCACCGGCGTCGGCCGCTGCATCACGGGCGCGGACGGCTCCTACAGCTTCACCACCATCAAGCCCGGCGCCTACCCGTGGAAGAACCATCTCAATGCCTGGCGCCCGGCCCACATCCACTTCTCCCTGTTCGGGCAGGAGTTCACCCAGCGGATCGTCACCCAGATGTACTTCCCCGGTGACCAGCTGTTCCCGCTGGACCCGATCTACCAGTCGATCGTGGACCAGGATGCCCGTGACCGGCTCGTGGCCACCTACAACCACGAGCAGACCAAGCCTGAATGGGCTCTGGCGTACAACTGGGACATCGTCCTGACCGGGTCCAAGCGGACCTGGACCGAAAACGAGGCATTGGGCGCAGGAGGCGATGAGAATGAATAGCAACGCCGTGGGTAAACTCACCCCGACACCGGGCCAGACCGTGGGGCCGTTCTATGGCTACGCCCTGCCCTTTGCCAAGGACCGCGAGCTCCTGGCTCCCGGATCCCCGGGTTCCATCCGGCTCCAGGGCACCGTCTATGACGGCGCCGGGCACCCGATCCCGGACGCGATCCTGGAGATCTGGCAGGCCGACGCGGACGGCAAGGTCCCGCACCGCACGGGCTCCCTGGTCCGGGACGGCTACACCTTCAGCGGCTTCGGCCGCAGCGCTGTCGGCAACACCGGCGTCTTCACCTTCACCACGGTGAACCCCGGCCCCACCGAAGAGGGCGCGGCGCCGTTCATCGCCGTCGCCGTCTTTGCCCGGGGCCTGATGAACCGCCTGTTCACCCGCGTCTACCTGCCGGAGGACGAGGAGGCCCTGGCCAAGAATCCGCTGCTCAGCTCGCTTGACCCGGACCGGCGCCGGACCCTGATCGCACGCCGGGATCCCGACGGCGGACTGAACTGGGACATCCGCCTCCAGGGCGACGGCGAGACCGTGTTCCTGGATTTCAGCAGCGCCGAGGGTGCCTCCAAGTGACCTTCTTCGAAACCGACGGCGACGCCGGCCTGCTCAGTCCCGTGTCGGCGTCGCCGTTTGTGGCGGCGCTGACCGGGGACCGTGCGGTGCTCGCCGCCATCCTCAAGGTCGAGGCCGCCTGGGCGGCGGTCCTGGACGAGGCCGGCCTGGCCCCGGCCGGGTCCGCCGCGGTGGTGGCAGCCGCCGCGGACGTGCAGCGGTACGACGTCGCGGGCCTCGCCGTCCGGGCGCAAGGCGGCGGCAACCCCGTCATCCCGCTGCTCGCCGACCTCCGGGAGCAGGTCAGGAACCTGGACACCGCCGGACTCGGCGCCGTCCGCGCCGTTCACACCTCGCTGACCAGCCAGGACGTGCTCGACTCGGCCCTGATGGTGCTGGCCGACGGGGCCATCCGCGAACTTCTCGCGGAGCTCCGGTCGGCAACGGCCGCCCTCGCCGGCCTCGCCGAAACCCACGGGCACACGCTTTGTGTCGCCCGCAGCCTGACCCAGCACTCGCTTCCCTACACCTTCGGGCTGCGGGCCGCGCAATGGTTCAGCGGGCTGGCCGCCGCGGCCGGCCGGCTCGAGGCCCTCGAACTGCCGGTACAGACCGGCGGCGCCTCCGGGACCCTCGCTTCCGGCACTGTACTTATTGACGGCGCTGTACTCACTGCCGGCGCTGGGCCGGCCGCGGGGACACTGTCCCCGTTTGACCTCGCCGACCGGCTGGCCGCCCGCCTGGGTCTCGCTCCCGTTCCTGCCCCCTGGCACACCAACCGGCTGGCCGTAACCTCGCTCGGCGACGCGCTGGCGGCGGTGACCGACGCGGCCGGAAAGGTGGCCGCGGACGTCCTGTTCCTCAGCCGGCCCGAAGTTGCCGAGGTTGCGGAACCGCGCGTCGCGGGGCGCGGCGTGTCCTCGGCCATGCCGCAGAAGCAGAACCCCGTGCTCTCCGTGCTGATCCGCAGCGCCGCCCTGCAGGCCCCGGCACTGGCCGCACAGCTGCATCTCGCGGCCGCCAATTTCAACGACGAACGCCCCGACGGCGCCTGGCACAGCGAATGGGCGGCCCTGCGCCAGCTGCTGCGCCTGGCCCTCGGCGCCGCGGTGCAGCTGCGCGAACTGGCCGAAGGGATGGCGGTCTTCCCCGGCGCGATGCGCCGCAACCTCGAGCTCGGCGGCCCGCTGCTGCTCTCCGAAGCCGTCAACGCCGCCGTCGCACCGCTTTTGGACCGGACCGTTGTGGACGGGAACGGCGCCGGCCCGGGAGCAGCCCGGACCGGGAAACAGCGGCTCCAGGCCGTCGTGGACGAAACGCTCCTGGCCCCGGCTGCGGAGCAGGCAGACACCTACCGGGCACTGCTCCGCGCCGCTGTCCCGGAGGAGCTGCTCAGCGACGCCCGGCTTGAGGAACTTTTGAACCCGGCCAACTACCTCGGCCAGGCCGTTGAGATCTCCCGCCGCATCCTCGCGGCCTATCCGGAATACACCGGCCACGCCGGCGCCCTCGCCCACCACATCCAGAACGGAGCTTCCCGTGGCTAGACCCACCGTCAAAGCAGTCCTGCTGTCGCCCCAGCGCGAACTCGGCGACAAGCCCCTCCTCATCGTCGGGCCCTCGCTCGGAACATCCTCCCTGCTGTGGAGCCAGGCCGGCACATTGCTGGGCGCCGACGTCGACGTCATCGCCTGGGACCTGCCCGGGCACGGCGTCTCGCCCGCGGCGGAGGAGACCTTCACGGTCGCCGACCTCGCGGATGCCGTGATCGGTCTGGTCGATTCGATCGCCCCGGGCGCGCGCTTCCACTACGCCGGGGTGTCCCTCGGCGGCGCCACCGGACTGCAGCTTGGCATCAAGCACGGCGACCGGCTCAAGAGCCTCTCCGTGCAGTGCTCCGGCGCGAAGCTCGGCACTGCCGAGGGCTGGCTGGAACGCGCCGAAACCGTGCGCACGCAGGGCACACCGGTGATGATCCAGGGGTCCGCGCAGCGCTGGTTCGCGCCGGGCTTCATGGAGAGCCAGCCGGAGCTCAGCAGCCGGCTCCTGCACAGCCTCCGGGACGCCGACCGCTTCAGCTACGCCTTCTGCTGCGAGGCCTTGGCCGGCTTCGACGTGCGCGACCAGCTCGGCACCATCCGCGTCCCCACCCAGGTTGTGGCGGGCGCCCTGGACGACGTCGCCCCGCCGTCGATGGCCGGGGAAGTCGCCGCGGGCATCACCTCCGGCGGCGGCACTGCTACGGCCGTCAGCCTGGAGGGCGTGGCACACCTGGCGCCGTTCGAGGCACCGGGCCACGTCGCCGAGCTGCTCAAGGGCCTCATCACCTGGACCGAGACCCAGGGAGCGGGAGCATGACCCTCTCCGAAACCGGCAGAGCCGAATTCAACGGGCCCGAACGCAACGGTGTGGTCCAGCCCGGCGCGACCAGCCAGGAGATCTACGACGGCGGCATGAAAGTCCGCCGCGAGGTCCTCGGCGCCGCGCACGTGGACCGCGCCAACGCCAACAAGGATTCCTTCACCGAGGACTTCCAGGACATGATCACCAGGATCGCCTGGGGCGGCATCTGGACCCGGCCCGGGATCAGCCGCCAGATGCGCTCAGCCGTCACCCTGACCGCCATGGTGGCCCACGGGCACTGGGAAGAACTGGCCATGCACATCCGCGCCGCCATCACCAACGGCCTGAGCCGGGACGAGATCAAGGAAATCCTGCTCCAGACCGCCATCTACTGCGGGGTCCCCTCCGCCAACACCGCGTTCAAGACCGCCCAGCAGGTTTTCCATTCCATGGACGACGCAGCCATGGACGAAGCAGAAACGGACAAGAACCCATGAATCAGGCATTTATCTATGACGCTGTGAGGACGCCGTTCGGGAAGTTCGGTTCCGGCCTCGCCGGGATCCGCCCGGATGACCTTGCCGCGCACGTGATCCGGGAATCCGTGAAGCGCGCCCCGGCCCTCGACGTCGAGCGGATCGATGAGGTGGTGTTCGGCAACGCGAACGGCGCCGGCGAGGAGAACCGCAACGTCGCCCGGATGGGCACCCTGCTGGCCGGGCTGCCCGTCTCCATCCCGGGCACCACGGTCAACCGGCTCTGCGGCTCCTCCCTGGACGCGGCGATCATCGCCTCCCGCCAGATCAACACCGGCGACGCCGAGCTGATGCTGATCGGCGGCGCCGAATCGATGTCCCGGGCCCCGTGGGTGCTGCCCAAGACCGAGAAGCCCTACCCGGCCGGGGACCTGACCCTGGCCTCCACCACGCTGGGCTGGCGGCTGGTGAACCGGGCCATGCCGGCGGACTGGACCATCTCCCTGGGCGAGGCCACCGAACGGCTGGCGGAGAAGTACGGCGTGACCCGGCAGGCGCAGGACGAGTTCTCCGCCGGCTCCCACAATCTCGCCGCCGCGGCCTGGGACGAGGGGTTCTACGACAACCTCGTCGTCCCGGTCCCGGGCACGGACCTGGTCCGCGACGAGGGCATCCGTCCCGGGTCCTCGGCGGAGAAGCTCGCCGGGCTCAAGACCGTGTTCCGGACCGGGAACGGCACCGTCACGGCCGGGAACGCGTCCCCGCTCTCTGACGGCGCGTCCGCGGCGTGGCTGGGCAGTGAAAAGGCCGCCGGGCTCCTGGGTATGGAGCCTGTGGCCCGGATCGCAGGGCGCGGCGCGCACGCCAACGATCCSCAGTACTTCGGCTACGCCCCGGTCGAGGCCGCGAACAAGGCCCTCGCCAAGGCCGGCATCGGCTGGGACCAGGTCGGCGCCGTCGAACTGAACGAGGCGTTCGCCGCGCAGTCCCTGGCCTGCATCAACGCCTGGGGCATCGACGCGTCAATCGTGAACCGGCACGGCGGCGCGATCGCCATGGGCCACCCGCTCGGCGCCTCCGGCGGCCGGATCCTGGGCACCCTGGCCCGGTCCCTGCAGGCCTCCGGGCAGCGCTGGGGCGTCGCCGCGATCTGCATCGGCGTCGGCCAGGGTCTCGCCGTCGTGCTCGAAAACGTAACTTCCCGCGATGCGGCATAGAGGACAGGGCAAAGAGAGATGCTGAATTTCATCGACACCGTCGGCGAGGCCGTCGCCGGCATCAAGGACGGCTCCACCGTGATGATCGGCGGCTTCGGCAACGCCGGGCAGCCGTTCGAGCTCATCGACGCGCTGCTGGAGTGCGGCGCCACCGGCCTGACCGTAGTGAACAACAACGCCGGCCAGGGCGATCAGGGCCTGGCCCTGCTGATCAAGGAAGGCCGGGTGAAGAAGATGATCTGCTCCTTCCCGCGGCAGTCCGACTCCTGGCATTTCGACGCCAAGTACCGCGCCGGCGAGGTTGAGCTCGAACTGGTCCCGCAGGGAAACCTCGCCGAGCGGATCCGTGCCGCCGGCGCCGGGATCGGCGGTTTCTTCACGCCCACCGGCTACGGCACCATGCTCGCCGAAGGCAAGGAAACCCGCTTCCTGGACGGCAAGTGGCAGGTGTTCGAGACCCCCATCCACGCCGACGTCGCCCTGATCAAGGCCCTCACGGCGGACGGCAGGGGCAATCTGGTCTACCGTAAAACCGCGCGGAACTTCGGCCCCATCATGGCCGCCGC
This sequence comes from Arthrobacter sp. P1_A5, assembly GCF_056406825.1. Taxonomy (NCBI): domain Bacteria; kingdom Bacillati; phylum Actinomycetota; class Actinomycetes; order Micrococcales; family Micrococcaceae; genus Arthrobacter; species Arthrobacter sp. P1_A5. The sequence continues at coordinate 115,284 of NZ_JBFTZL010000001.1, forward strand.
CGCGAAACACACCATCGCCCAGGTGTCCGGGATCGTCCCGACCGGCGGCCTGGACCCGGAAAACATCGTGACCCCCGGCATCTACGTCAACAGCATTGTGAAGGTGGCCTGAGATGAGCATCCCAACCAATGACCAGAGTCTGCGGACCGGCAACCAGGCTGATCTCCAGACGTCCGGCAAGCCGCTGGGCCGGGACGATCTCGCCCGCCTCGTGGCCCGCGACATCGTCCCCGGATCGTTCGTGAACCTCGGCATCGGCCAGCCCACCCTGGTCTCGAACTACCTCGAGCCGGAGCAGAACATTACGCTCCACACCGAGAACGGCATGCTCGGCATGGGCCCGGAGGCCACCGGGGACCAGATCGACGGCGACCTCATCAACGCAGGGAAGATCCCCGTGACCGAACTGCCGGGGGCGTCCTACTTCCACCACGCTGACTCCTTCGCGATCATGCGCGGCGGACACCTGGACATCTGCGTCCTGGGCGCCTTCCAGGTTTCCGCCACCGGCGACCTCGCCAACTGGCACACCGGGGCCCCGGACGCGATCCCCGCCGTCGGCGGCGCCATGGACCTCGCCACCGGCGCCAAGGACGTCTTCGTCATGATGACGCTCCTGACCCGCGACGGCGTGTCCAAACTCGTGGAGACCTGCACGTACCCGCTCACCGGGATCGGCTGCGTGACCCGCGTCTACACCGACAAGGCCGTCTTCCTGACCGGACCCGACGGCGTCCAGGTGCGGGAGACCTTCGGCTGCACGCTCGAGGAACTCCAGGCCATGGTCCCGATGCCGCTCCGGGCGGCGGACCCAAGCTGACAGGCCTGCGGCCGGACAAGCTGTGGGCACCGCTAAAGTGATGCGGGACCGAGAGGCGGAAAATGACTGAGCCAGCCAAGAGCGGCGGCGCGCCCGCGGCCAGCGACCAGTACGTGCAGTCGCTGGCGCGCGGGCTCGCAGTGATCCGTGCCTTCGACACGGAACACCCCAAGATGACGCTGACCGAGGTGGCGGCCCGGACCGAGCTGACCCGGGCCACCGCCCGGCGGTTCCTGCACACGCTCGCGGAGCTGGGCTATGTCCGCACGGACGGCAAGATCTTCGCCCTGACTGCCAAAGTGCTGCAGCTCGGCTACGCCTACCTGTCCGGACTCTCCCTGCCGCAGCTCGCCCAGCCGCACCTGGAAGAGCTCTCCCTCGAACTGGGGGAGTCGACGTCGGCCGCGGTGCTCGAAGGCACCGACATCGCCTACATCGCCCGGGTGTCCACCCGGCGGATCATGACGGTCGGCATCACGGTGGGCACCCGCTTCCCCGCCTACGCCACGTCCATGGGCAGGGTGCTGCTCGCGGCCCTCCCGCCGGCGAAGCTGGAAGAGTACCTCGCGGCAGCCGAGATCCGGCCCCTGACTCCCGGAGCCATCGGAACGCGGGCCGCCCTCTTGGCGGAGCTGGATACTGTTCGCGCCCAGGGCTGGTGCCTGCTGAACCAGGAGCTGGAGCTGGGCCTGATGTCCATTGCGGCGCCCGTCCACGACGGGCCGAAAGTGGTGGCGGCCATCAACGTCTCGCTGCAGGCCCAGACGGTATCCGCGCAGCCCGATCCGGACTCCTACCTCAAGGCCGTGCGTGAGGCGGCGCTGGCCACGGCGGAAATTATCTCCGAGGACCTGACCTCGGGCCGGTGAAACGCGTTTCAGACGGTACGTCTGGGAAGGGGTACGTCCTGGGAAGATAACCGTCAGGTAGCGGGATCCGGGATCGGCTCTGTTGAAACCGTGATCGTCACGCCACCGGGTTCGTCACCGATTTTCAAATGCAGGTCCCTGCCCACCAACAGGGCATGGATGTCTTCGCTGCCTCCGGGCGCGATCTGCTCGGCCAGCCGCGTGAGCGCCAGTGCCATCGCCCGGCCCCAGTCGTGCGGATCGACGCTGGATGATTCTGCCGTCGCTGAGTAATTCTCTGTTTCAGTCATCTGCCCCCGCTTTCGGCGTCCGGAGCGCAGCCTCCGGCACATCACGAAGTCCAGTCTAGTGAGCCTGCGGAGCGCACGTCCACGATTCGCGCCGGCCCTGCGCAGGTTACGCGGGCACTGCGGCTAGGATTTTAGTTCGGGAACCCTCCGCCGAATTGCCCCTAAGGACGCCATGACAGAGAACAGCACCGCGACGTCGGAGACCCTGGAAACCGGGGACAATACAGCGTCCCGGCGCGCCGCCGTGGTTATCAACCCCATGAAGTCTCCCGGCGACAGCTTCCGCGCCTCCTTCTTCCGCCTGTGCGAGACCCAGGGCTGGGCGGAGCCGCTGTGGCTGGAAACCACGAAGGAGGACACCGGGCTGGGCCAGGCCCGCGAGGCGCTGGAGGCCGGAGTCGACGTCGTAATCGCCGCAGGCGGCGACGGAACGGTCCGCTGCGTGGCGGAAGTCCTCGCAGGCACCGGAACGCCGATGGGCCTGGTGCCCCTGGGGACCGGGAACCTGCTGGCCCGCAATCTCGGCATCGACATCACCGACCCCGTGGCGGCCAGCTACGACGTCCTGAGCGGCACGGACACCAAGGTGGACGTAGTGAAGGCCACGCTGGACCACGCCGAGACGGAATCCACCTTCCTGGTGATGGCCGGACTTGGCTACGACGCTGCGATCATGGCCAACACCGTCGACGAACTCAAGGACCGCGTGGGCTGGCTCGCGTACGTTGAGGCGGGCATCCGGCACCTGCCGGGCAAGCCCATCAGGGCGAAAATCAGCATGGACGGCGAGCACCCGGTACGGCGCCGCATCCGCAGCGTGATGGTGGGTAACTGCGGCAAGATCATGGGGGGTGTGGAGATCTTTCCCGACGCCAAGATCGACGACGGCATCCTGGACGTCGTGATTTTGGCCCCCATCGGCCGGTTCGGCTGGCTGGATGTGCTGGCCGGCGTCTTCGGCCGGAGGAACGCCAAGAACGCGTCGGTGGAATACTTCGCTGGAAAGTCAGCCGAGATCGAACTCGCCCACGAGCAGGAATTCCAGCTCGACGGCGACCCCCTCGGCAAGGCCAAGCACCTCAAGGTCACGGTCGAGCAGGATGCCCTCACCATCCGGATGACAGGCATCTGACCCTGCGCCAACCATCGGCCGGCTATTTCACCGGCCAGCCGGGCCACCGGCCGGCCGTGCCGGCTAACGCGCCGCCGGCCGGTGCGCCAGGATCTCCGCGAGTTCGGCCAAACGGTGTGCGCGGGCGGATTCGGCAGGCGTAAACGGCTCGCCGGGCCGGGAAAACGTGATGGGCCCGTGCCATGCCGTAGGGATCTTCAGGACCGTCCCGTCACCGCCCGTCTGGGGTGGGACCTCGGTGTTGCCGGCGATGATCCGTGCCCGCAGCAGTTCCGCGACCGCCAGCGGCAGCTCCTCCGGGCTGGCGGCGATCCGGGCGGCCAGGCTCAGTGCGCCGGTTTGCCCGTCGGCCATGGCCAGGGCGGTGGTCGGCCAGACGTGCGGGTCCGCTCCGCCGCCGGCCCGCAGCGCCCGGAGCAGCTCGGCTTCGCGGACTTCGCCCGGGGCCGAGAGCACAAACTCGTCCAGCACACCGCCGGCCACGGGGTGAACATGAATGCTGAGGATGTTCGTGTTCAGCGCGGCCAGGGCCTGCGTCAGTTTCTGCAGCGACCCGGGCTTGTCTTTCAGGACGGTCCGCGCCCGCCACAGGGCGGGTGCGGCGCCGAGCCGTTTACGGTTCCGCAGGGCCGGGGCATGCAGCCAGCCCCTGAGCATCCGGGCCGCCGAGGGTTCGGCCACCCAGATCACCAGGATGGTCGCGGTCAGGGTCAGCACCAGGACCTTGGCAACGTAGGGCAGGTGGGTTTCCACCACCGCCGCGTGCACCAGCAGTTCGATCGGGAGCATCACGGCGACATTGGCCAAGGTCAGCCGTGCCTTGGTCGGTTCGGGCATCTGGCCGCACACTTCGCAGCTCAACTCGGAAGTGGCCGGGGACTGGGCTTTGCCGGTGGTTTTGGCAGGGTTTTTGCCTTTAGCGTTGCGCGTCATGCTCCCATGATTCCGGCCGGCTGTTTCGGCCGGGTTGCCGCCGGGTGACGGTTTCGCGCCGGGACCGGGACCGGGCCAGGCCAGGCCAGGTGATCGTGCTGTTACAAGCCCGGTCCACCCTCCGGGCCGCGCAGGAGCAGGTGGCGGTGGGCGTAAAGGTCGCGGAGCAGGGCGACCTCGGCCAGGTGGTGGATCATCTCACGGTTGATGTGCAGGACCAGTGCTGCCATGGGGGCATCGGCGTACGGGCCTTCGGCCGGCCCGCAGGGTGCCGCCAAACCCGATTCGTGGAGGCCCTTCACGCCGTGGATCCACCGGCCGTAGTACGCGTCCAGCTGGGCCAGCGCCCCGGCCGCGGTGCCGGGGTAGGCGAAGCTCTGGTAGTCCACCGGTGGGCCGCCAAAGTGCGATGCCGTGCGTGCGCCGAGGACGCCGACCAGAATGTGGCACAGGCGCCACGCAATGGTTGTCACCGGAGCAGGAACGGGCTCCGGGTAGCTGAAATCTATGGTGAATTCGCCCGAACCCGGCGCGGCCGGGGGTGTTGAGGCGTCTTTGCGGCGGACATTCCAGCCCGGTACCGGCTCCCAAAAGTACTCGTGGTCACTCAACCCGTCCAGCCGCGGCCGGGCCTGGTTGGCAAAATGCCAGTCCAGTTGGTCCACCAGCTCGTGGTTCCACTTAAGGTCCGGCATGGTGTTCCTCCTTGGCAGCCAGGTTCGCGCGGCGGGGCCCCTACATCAAAGCACTCCGGTCCGGCCGCCCGCCAGAGGGCCAGGCAAGGAGGGGTCAGACGTGAGTTCGGATTGCGGTTCCGGCCGGCTCGGACGAGTGTGCCTTGCCATCCGGGTACTCCCCGTCCGGGTGATCCCCGACGCGGGCACGGGTGGCGGCGGAGTCCGGGCCGGCCAGATTGGCCAGCAGGTCGCGGATCTCGGCCAGCAGCGCGGTGTCGGCCGGGATGGGTTTCTCCTCGGGCTCGGCTGCCTTGAGCCGGTTCTTGACCATTCGGTTGATCCGGTTCATGGGGGCCACGAAAATGAAGTACACCACCGCGGCGGTGATGAGGAAGGTCAGGAAGGCCGTCACCACGGCGCCGATGTTGATGAAGGTCTTGTCGTTGCCAGGCCAGACGTAGAAGCCCAGGCCGTGGGTCTCGACCCCGCCGGCGGCAGCCAGGATCGGGTTGACGACGTTTGCGGTGAACGCGCTGACCAGGGCCGTGAAGGCGGTGCCGACCACGACGGCAATGGATAGTTCGATCACGTTGCCGCGCAGGATGAAATCCTTGAATCCTCTGAGCATGGGGAACCTCCGGTGTGCGTTGCGGGCTTGATTCAACCGATAGACGCTACCACTTCGCGGTGCAGCCGGCCGATCCCGATCAACGGATTCCGATGCCGCCGCCGCGCCGTTCCGGCGTAAACTCCCCCTTGGATGCCAGCGCCGCCGTCGTAACACTCCGGCTGCAACGAAAGGCATCCCGACCCGTGAGAACCCGCCCATGAAGAGCTTTTTCGCTGTAAGGCCGGCGCCATGAAAGTGTTCGCCGAGATGTTCACCATCGCGCCGGGCAACAAGGACCACCAGGTTGCCTTCCGCTGCGCCGTGGGAGTCTTTGTTCCGCTGATCACGCTGGTGCTGCTGGACCGCCTGGACCTGGCAATCTTCGCTTCCTTCGGCGCCTTCACCGGCATCTACGGCCGCAACGAGCCGCACGCCAGGCGCCTGACCCTGCAGGTCCGGGGCGGCGGGCTGATGCTGCTGGTGATGTTCCTGGCCTCCCTCACCGCGCGGGTGGACGCCCTGGCCGGGCTGTCGGCGGCAGACACCACCTGGGTCCTGGTGGTGGCCACGACCGTGATCGCGTGGGGATGCTCCCTGGTTGTCGCCTGGTGGCGCCTGCGCCCCGCCGGTTCGCTGTTCCACATCTTCGCGTTCGCGGCCATCGCGTCAATCCCCAACCAGCCGCCGCTGTGGCAGGCCATGCTGGTGGCGGTCCTCACGGTGGCATTCTCCCTGCTGCTCGGCCTGTCCTCGCGGGTGGCCCGGAGCCACCGGACCCCGTGGGTAAATCCGAGACCGGCGGCCCTCACTCCGCGGGAGAAACGCACCGCGTGGCACGAAAGCTGGGGTTACCTCGTGGCGGCAGGCCTGGCGGGAACGCTGGGGACCCTGGCCGGGGAATGGCTGGGCATTGGCCACAACTACTGGGCGATGGTGGCCGCCGTCGTTCCGCTGGTGGGCCACACCACCCGGCACCGCGTCAGCCGCGGCCTGCAGCGAATCGCGGGCACAGCCCTGGGGCTGGTGCTGCTCGCCGGCATCCTGCTCCTGCAGCCGACGCCCTGGCAGACGGTGCTGGTCATTGCCGCGTGCCAGTTCGGCGCCGAGATGTTCATCGCGCGCCAGTACATGCTGGCCCAGGTTTTCGTCACGCCGCTGGCGCTGATCTCCACGCTTCTCGTGGCACCCGTGCCGCCCGGCATCCTGCTCCGCGACAGAATCGTGGAGACCATCATCGGTGCCGCCGTCGGCATCGCCGTCGTGCTGGCGCCCGGCGCGTGGCGCAAACTCAGGGTCCGCCGCGAGGCGCGGACCCCGGAGCGCTTCTCCTAGGAGCGCCTGACGGCTACGGGTGCCCGACGCTGGCGCCGGCGCGGGACACTGCCGGGACGGTTTGCGGAACAAAGGCGAGGGCGAGGACCGCCAGGACCGCGGCGGCCGCGAAAACATAGAAGCCCCACGGGTAGGCGATGCCGGCGGCCACCAGCGCGCCGGTGACGGCCGGGCCCATAATTGCCCCCAGCCGGCCCACGCCGGCGGCAAAGCCCAAAGCGGTGCCGCGCAGGCGGACGGGGAAGAGCTGGGTGACCCAGGCGTAGACCAGAACCTGGGAGCTGAAGACGAAGACGCCGGTGACGAAGACGGCGGCATAGAGCACCACTTCGTTCTGGATCTGGATGCTGAGCGCGGCCAGGAACACGGCGGAGAGGCCAAACCAGAGCAGGACGATCTTCTTGGTCCCGTGCCGGTCGGCCAGGACCCCGGCGATCAGCAGGCCCACCACGGCGCCCACGTTCAGGACCAGGAGCAAGGCGAGGCCGGCGTTCAGGCTGTAGCCGGCGGAGGCCATGAGCTGCGGCAGCCAGGTGTTCAGGCCGTAGACCAGCAGCAACCCCATGAAGGACGCCACGGCCACACCGGCCGCAATCAGCGGGTAGGGCTTGCGGCCCAGATCCCGGAAGCTGGCGCGTTCTTCCGCGGGCGCGGCCGCGGCCTGCGCGCGGGCCTGGCTGCCGGCCGGGGAAGCGCCGGCCGGGGACTTGGCGGCCGCAGGGATGTGGTGGACCGGCGGGAGGGTCTCCGGAAGCTTGAACCACAGGAAGGGGACCAGGGCGAAGCCGGCCAGGCCGCCGGCCACGAACATGGTCCGCCAGCTTGGAATGACCATGAGGGCCAGGAACGCGGTGGCCACGGCGCCGACGTGGTACCCGGTCATGGTCCGGGTGGTGGACTTTCCGGCCGTTCCGGCGGGTGCGTAGTCGTTCATGTACGCCAGGGCGGCGGGCAGGCAGGCGCCCAGGCCGAGCCCCGCCAGCAGCCGGAACGCGCTGAACCACGCCACGTTGGGTGCGAAGACGACGGCGATCGTAAAGAGGGAGAACCACGCCACGCAGGCCACCAGCAGGTTCCGCCGGCCAAAGCGGTCCGAGAGCGGGGCGATGAAGAGCGCGCCGAGCCCCACACCGACCAGGGAGACGGTTGCCGCGAACGTCGCCCCAACGGCGTCGAAGCCAAGTTCCTGCGACTTGATGAGGGTCGGGATGACCGTGCCGAGCACCACCAGGTCAAAGCCGTCCAGCACCATGGCCAGCCAGCAGAGCCACACGGGCCACCGTGATTTCTCTCCCGATGACGACGACTTGTCCAATGACGACGTTGACATTGTTACCTCAGCGCTAGTGTTTAGGTGATTCCGTGCCCTGGCCGGTGTTCGCGGGGCCTCTTTCCATTGTGAGAGTTGTATCACCGCGCCGTGTTGCATGGGACACTTAAAACCATTCAACGGAAGGGATTTGGTGGCCAATTCGAACTCCGGCGACTCGGTGGTGGACCGGGTCCTGCGGTTGATTGCCGCGTTCCCTGAAGGCGTCACGGCGCTGCCGCTCTCGGAGCTTGCCGCGAGGGCCGAGCTCCCCCTGACCACCGCGCACAGGCTCGTCCGGCAGTTGGCCGGGCACGGCCTGCTCGACGTCGGCCCCGGCGGCTCCGTCAGCCTGGGCCTGCGGCTCTGGGAGCTCGCCAACCGCAATTCCCCCACGCTCGAACTCCGCCAGGCGGCCCTGCCGTTCATGGAGGACATCCAGCAGGTGCTGCATCAAAACGTGAACCTCGCCGTGCTGGACGGGCGGGAAGCGCTCTTTGTGGAGCGGCTGTCCCGCCGCGGCTCCGTCGCCAACCGGGCGCAGGTGGCCGGCCGGATGCCCGTGCACGTGTCCTCCGCCGGGCTGGTGCTCATGGCCAACCAGCCCCGCCCCGTCCAGGCCGAGTACCTCGAGGGATTCAGTGATCCGACCGGCCGGCTGCCCCTGGAGGATCTCCGCGCCCTCCTTGGCGAGGCCGCCCATCGGGGCTATGCCCAGCTGGCCGGCGTCGTGGACCCTGACACGTGGGGGATCGCGGTTCCGGTGCTGGACCGCAGGAAGCACACCGTGGCGGCCCTCGGCGTCGTTGTTCCCCTTCGCGAGGCGCGCCTGCAGGCGCTTGTTCCCGCCCTCCAGACGGCGGCGCGGGGGATCGGGCGGCGGCTGGGAGAGCCCCGCGAGAATCCCGTATTCCATTCAGCGGAATCCATGTAACGCGCATCACCCCCGGGGGAGCACACTGTTAGCCGGAAGACGAAAACGGCCCCGGCTCCGACCGCCCGGACCCCGCAACGAAGCGAGACGCACATGGCACAGCGAAAAGTCATCACCACCCAGGTAGCCATCATCGGTGCCGGCCCGGCCGGACTCATGCTGTCCCACCTGCTGGCCAAGGCCGGCATCGAATCCACCGTCCTGGAGATCCGCAGCCACCAGGAGATCTCCGAGACGGTCCGTGCCGGCATCCTTGAGCACGGCTCGGTCAACATGCTCGTCGACAGCGGTGTCTCCGACCGCGTACTGCGTGACGGCGACCGGCATGACGGAATCGAACTGCGGTTCAACGGCGAAAGCCACCGGATCGACTTCCAGGACCTCGTCGGGGAATCGGTGTGGCTGTACCCGCAGACGGACGTGTTCCTGGACCTCGCCGCACGCAGGAAGGCCGACGGCGGCGATGTCCGCTACGGCGTCACGGACACCACCATCCACGACATCGAAGCCAAGCCCAAGGTCTGGTTTACCGATGCGGACGGCGTCGACTACGAGGTCCAGGCCGACTTCATCGCCGGCGCGGACGGCTCGCGCAGCCACTGCCGGTTCCAGATTCCCGAGGCGCACCGCAAATGGTACTTCCACGAGTACCCCTTCGCCTGGTTCGGCATCCTGGCCGAGGCGCCGCGCAGCTCCGCCGAGCTGATCTACGCCAACTCGGAGAACGGCTTCGCCCTGATCAGCCAGCGCACGGAGACGGTCCAGCGGATGTACTTCCAGTGCGACCCCAACGAGGACGTCAACAACTGGGATGAGGACCGCATCTGGGACGCCTTCCGCAGCCGCGTCAACGGCAACGGCTTCGAGGTCAAGGAAGGGCCCGTGATCGACAAGACGGTCCTGAAATTCCGCAGCTTCGTCCACGCCCCCATGCGGCACGGCAACCTGTTCCTCGCCGGGGACGCCGCGCACACGGTGCCGCCCACCGGGGCCAAGGGCCTGAACCTGGCGCTGCATGACGTCAAGGTCCTCTTCGAGGGATTCGACAGCTTCTATGCCAGCGGCTCCACCGCGCTCCTGGACGCCTACAGCGACCGCGCCCTGAACAGGGTGTGGAAGGCCCAGCAGTTCTCCTACTGGATGACTTCCATGCTGCACACCCCTGCCGGCGCCGATGATTTCTCCCGCGCCCGCCAGCTTGGCGAGCTCCAGTCCGTGGTGTCCTCCCGCCACGGCAGCGCCTACCTCGCGGAGGCCTACACCGGCTGGCCGGGCGCCCGCTAGAGCACCGGCCGGAATCCCGGCAGGGGGTTGATATTTCCATCGACAGGCCTAGGGGCCAGGACTAGCCTATAACCGTCCCAGCATGACCCGACAAGGACGATGGAGAGGTGTCCGATCATGGGAACCGCAGAGAATGTTGAACTGGTCCGGCGGGGTTACACGGCCTTCAACGCAGGGGATATGGCGACCCTCAGCGACCTGTTCGCGGAGGACGCAGTCTGGCACGTTGCCGGAAGCGGCGTGCTATCCGGAACCAAACAGGGCCGCGACGCGATCCTGGCGTACTTCGGTGAACTGGGAGCGCGCACCCAAGGTCACTTCCAAGCCAACGTCGAGGACATCGTCGGCGGGGAAAACCATACGGTCGCGATCCAGCAAACCCACGGGGAAGCCAACGGCAAAACCCTGGACATGCCGACCGTCATCACGTTCGTGGTCCGCGACGGACAGATCGCGGAAGGACGGGAGTTCTTCGAGGACACGGCCAAGGCAGACGACTTCTGGACCTGACCGAACAACCGCATGATCGGCCCCGCCCGCAGGCTGTTTCCATCATCGGCGGCGGCATCGCCGGGCTGGCTCTTGCAGCCCGACTGGATCCCGCGCGTTTCGAGGTCACCGTCACCGAACAGCGGTACGGGCTCCCGACCGTGGGGACATCCTTGGCCATGTGGCCCGCGGCCCAGCGCGCCCTGGGCGATTTGGGCATCCTGGACGCCGTCAGGGAGGCCAGCCCGGTGATCGACGGCATGACCGTCCGGGCGGCCTCCGGCAGGGCCTGGACATCAGCGCAGGCGACGGGGCTGATCGGCGTCTCCCGGGTTGATCTCATCCGGCTCCTCGACGGTGCAGTCCCGGGCAGCGTGCGCCGGGTGTCCGGCCGCCTCGACGTCGTCCGTCCTGGTCCTGCCGGCCTCGTGGTGGGCGCCGACGGTGTCCACAGCGCGGTGMGCCGCAGCTGCTGGGGTGCCCGCTCCGGTGCCCGGCCCACCCGCTACGTCGCGGTCCGCGGCGTGGTTCCCGGATCGCTGTGGCGTGGGCTCACGGGCGAATACTGGGGCCGCGGGCAGCTCTTCGGGATTGGTCCCGCGGCGGCCGGGACCAACTGGTACGCGGCGTTCCGCACCGGGGCGGGACAGGGAAGCCTCGACGTCGCCGCGGTCCTGGCGGAGACCCGCGCCCGCTACGGAGGCTACGCCCCGGGCATCCGCGACGTCCTGGCCGATGCGGTACCGGAAACGACCCTGGTGCAGCGGATCTGGACGACGCCGCCGCTTGGTCGCTATGTCCGCTCCCGGGTGGCACTGCTAGGGGATGCCGCCCACGCGATGACACCCAACCTCGGCCGGGGTGCCTGCGAGGCGCTGGTCGACGCCGTGACCCTCGCGGCGCTGCTCAATAACCGGCCCGTGGACGAGGCGCTGAGCGCCTACAACCGGGCGCGCCACCTCCGCACGCAGGCGTTGCGGTGGGCGTCGTCGGCCGTGATGCGGCTGGCCCTGGCGGAGCGGGGCCAGCCTGTGCGGGACGCGCTGCTGGGCCTGGCTAGTCCTGGTCCAGGGTCTCGGTCAGATGGTGCGTCGGAATCCGGTCCCGGTCGTAGGTGATCTCGGTATAGCCGTGCGGCTCCGGCTTCCCGGACGGGCTCAGGTTCACGAAGACGATCTCATCAATGGTGAGGATGCTGCGGCGCGTGATCATGTTCCGGACTTCGGCCCGCATCGTCAGCGACGTCCGGCCGAAACGGGTCGCGGTCAGACCCATCTCGATCAGGTCGCCCTGGACCGCGGAGCTGACGAAGTTGATTTCGGAGATGTACTTGGTGACGGCCCGGCCGTTGCCCAGCTGCAGGATGGCGTAGATGGCCGCCTCCTCGTCGATCCACTTCAGCAGGCTCCCGCCGAACAGGGTGCCGTTGGCGTTGAGGTCCTCGGGCCGCACCCATTTGCGGGTGCGGAAGGTGATGTCGGCCGATTCCATAGTGCGAGGTTAGCCGACTCCGTGACCGGCGGCGTTGTGTGACGCAGCCGGCCCGGGGCGGCGCGCGGCCTCACGCCATGGCGGTGTGCGCGGCGCTGTGCGAATCGATCGGCTTCGCGTAGCAGTACGAGTGCACCAGGCCGACATAAGGCCCGAAGTTCGGCACGGACACGAAGCCGCAGTTCTCGTAGAACTGCCGCCCGTCGGTCTGCACCGAGCCGGCCTCCGCCGTCAGGGTGGTGATTCCCAGCGCGTGGGCGTGGGCTTCGAGGGCCGCGAGGATGGAGCTCGCCACTCCTGAGCCACGGGTGTAGGGCAGTACGTAGAGGCGTTTGATTTCAGCGGTGGTGGCGTCCAGCATGCGAAGGCCGCCGCAGCCCACCGGCTGGCCCGAGGCCTTGTCGTGCGCCACCAGGAACACCGCCGTGTCAGCTTCCGACGGCGGCGGCCCGGGTTCGTGGTCGGGCCGGCCGAAGCGGGCCTCGAGTTCCGCCTGTTGGGCTGCCCTCAGGTCCGCTCCGACGGGGTTTGCCCAAGTGACCTGACGGATGTTGAGCCGCGGGTTGGTCTGCATCACTGCCTCGATTCGCCGAAGTGTTATGCAGTCCAAGGSTAGGCACCAGCGGTTTCGGCTGTGTTTCCTGCCGGTAAGCGTCGCGAGAACTGTGGATGGATGGCAGTGCAGTTGCGGCTTCCGGCTCGACTTTCCGGGTCGACGTGGCGACGGCCACAGCCTAGCGGCGCACCAGTGTCCGCAGGAGTTTCAGCGCCACGGAGATCGAGGCGATATCCACTTGGCCCGGTTTGGTCACTTCCGCGAAGGTGTCCTTGATCCGTGCCAGCTGCTCCTGGTGCCCGCGTTCCCAGGCCACGATGCGCTCCACGGCATCGGACGTGCCGGCGTCGGTGGCATTCAGGCCCTGGGTTGTCGCCATTACCGACACGGTCATGTCGGCTACGGCGGAATACACATCGTCGCGCAGGGCTGCCCGCGCGAGAGACTCCCAGCGGCTCTGCCGGGGCAGGTCGGTGATGCTGAGCAGCAGGTTCGCGGCGCCGATGCGCTGGAACACCGCGTAGTACAGGTCAGCAATAGTGGGGATGGGTTCGCGCACCTGTTCGGAGATTAGGGAGATGTCCAGCAACCCGAAACTCTCCAACAGGTCCGAGGCGCGCAGGCCCAGCTCCCGGGGCATCCCCACGGCGGCCCAGTGCGCGAGTCTGTCTTCCGCGCGGTCCAGGTCGGAGCCGCGGAGGTAGTCCAATGTTTGGGTCCGCAGCAGTTCCAGGGTGGGCATGATCCTGTCCAAGGCCGCGGCAACGGGCTGGTCGCGATGGTCGTGCGTCACGTACCATCGCGTGGCCCGGTCGAGGATCCGGCGCATGTGCAGCGTCGCCTCGGCGACGTGTTCGGTGGGATATCCGGCGGGGAGTGCGGCCAGCCGGGTGACGATCCACGGCAGGTCGTAGGCCTCGCGCGCCACCACAAAGGCCCTGGCAACAGCGGCGGCGGTGGCAGTGGTTTCCTCGGTGGCACGGAAGGCGAAGGTGATTCCGCCGAGATTGATCATGTCGTTGGCCACCACTGTGCACACGATCTGGCGGCGCAGCGGGTGGTCCGCCAGCTCTGCTTCAAAGCGTTCGGACAGCTGGCGTGGAAAGTAGCCGCGGAGCACGCGCCGGAACCACGGGTCATCGGCAAGGTCACTGGCGTTGAGCTCCGCTGCCAGTTCGATCTTTGCGTAGGCGGCCAGCACCGACAGTTCCGGCGCGGTCAGCCCCTCACCTGACCGCAGCCGTTCCCTGAGTTGTTCGTTGCTTGGCAGGCCCTCCAGCTTGCGGTCAAGGTCCGTGGCGTTCTCGAGCCAGTCCATGGTCCGTTCGAAGCCCGGGCTCCATTCCCGCACCAGGTGCCGGTCGTTGAAGAGCAGGACATTCTGGTCCGCGTTATTGGCCAGCACAAGGCGGGCCACCTCGTCGGTGAGGGAATGCAGGAAGCCGGCGCGTTCCGGCGACGACATCTTTCCCGCCGCGATCATCCGGTCCACGAAGATCTTGATGTTTACTTCATGATCCGAGCAGTCCACGCCGGCTGAATTATCGATGGCGTCGGTATTGAGCAGGACGCCGGACAGGGCGGCCTCGATCCGCCCGAGCTGCGTGATTCCGAGGTTCCCGCCCTCGGCGATGATCTTCGCCCGCACTTCATTGCCGTTGACCCTGACGGGGTCGTTCGCCTTGTCGCCAACCCCGGTGCTGGCCTCTGATGACGCCTTGATGTAAGTTCCGATGCCGCCGTTGTACAGCAGGTCCACGGGCGCCCGGAGGATGGCCTGAAGCAGAGCGTGCGGCGGCAGGGACACGGGTCCCGGTTCCAGGCCCAGAGAGCTCCTGACCTGGTCCGTGATGCTGATGGACTTGGCCCGGCGGGAGTGGACACCACCGCCCTCGCTGATCAGTGCTGGATCGTAGTCCGCCCAAGATGAGCGGGGGAGGGCAAAGAGCCGCCGCCGTTCCTCGAACGAGGCCCCCGGATCCGGCGCCGGGTCAAGAAAGATGTGGCGGTGATCGAAAGCCGCCACCAGCCGGATGTGGCGGGAGAGGAGCATTCCGTTCCCAAAGACGTCGCCGCCCATATCGCCGATGCCGGCAACTGTGAAGTCCTCCACCTGGCAGTCCATCCCGAGTTCGCGGAAATGCTGTTTCACCGATTCCCAGGCCCCGCGGGCCGTGATGCCCATCTGCTTATGGTCATAGCCCACGGTCCCGCCGGACGCGAAGGCATCGCCCAGCCAGAAGCCGTACTCCGCGGCCACCGCGTTCGCAGCGTCGGAAAATGACGCTGTTCCCTTGTCCGCCGCCACCACGAGGTAATAGTCGTCGACGTCGTGCCGCACCAGTCGCGCCGGAGGCACCACTGTTTCGCCGTGGGCGGTGGTGACCAGGTTGTCGGTGATGTCCAGCAGCCCGCGGACGAAGGTCCGGTAGCATTCCAGGCCCTCCGTCAGCCAGGCGTCGCGGTCCATGGCCGGGTCCGGCAACTGTTTGGGATAGAAGCCGCCCTTGGCGCCGGTTGGCACTATCACCGAGTTCTTCACGTTCTGCGCCTTGACCAAACCAAGGACCTCAGTGCGGAAATCCTCGCTCCGGTCGGACCAGCGCAGCCCGCCCCTGGCCAGTGCCCCGAAGCGCAGGTGGACGCCTTCCACGCGGGGCGAGTACACCCAGATTTCGTATTTGGGACGGGGAAGCGGGGCGCCAGCGATCGCGGAAGGGTTCAGTTTGAAGCTCAGGTGGGGCTTCGCCTGGAAGTAGTTAGTGCGGAGCGTGGATTCCACCAGGTTCATGAAGGTGCGCAGCAGCCGGTCGGCGTCGAGGACGGGAATGTCGTCGATCGCGGCCAGCAGATCCCTCCGGGCCGCGTCGGTGTCCCCCAACCGGCGTGCCACCTCCAGCTCGGGATCGAACTTGGCCCTGAACAGTGCCAGGAGCGCGTGGGTTGCCCGGACATTGACCAGCAGGGTATCGGCCATGAAGCCGTAGGAGGTCGTTGTGCCCAATTGCTGCAGGTACTTGGCATAGCTGCGCAGGATTGCCGCCTGGCGCCATTCGATGCCCTCCCGGAGGACGAGGCCGTCAAAGCGGTCCGATTCTGAGTCCCCACGCATGGCAGCTCCGAAGGCATCCCCCAGCAGCCCGCTGGTGCGGGACGGATCCACGCCGGCCGGGTAGCGGACGCCAAGGTCATAGAGGAACAAGGCCCGGTCCCTCCCGCGCACCACATCGAAGGGCCGTTGGTTCAGCACCTCCAGTCCGAGGTTGTGGAAGAACGGCAGGATCCGCGTCAGGCTGTGGGCGGTGGTCAGGTAAAGCCGGATCCGGGCGTCTTCGGCCAGCGTCGGGGAGGCATCGGGGCGGACATAAACGGCCAGCTGGGGATCGTTCAGCGGTCGCCCGCCCGTGCCGTCGAGATCGAACCGCTCAAACGTAGTGATGTCCTCGACCGCGTCCTCGACCTCGAAATCAGCCCGGTAGCTGGCCGGGAAGGCGGCGGACCACAGCGCCGACAACCGGCTGGCCTCCGCCGACGGCAACCTGTCACGGAGCGCTTCGTCCAAGCCCTGGGCCCACGTCCGCGTTGCGCTGACAACGCTCCGCTCCACTTCAGCGGGATCGACGTCGGGCATCCCGCCGGCGGGCAACAGTATCCGGAAGAACACGCGGGCCATCGGGGATTCACTAAGCCTGACTTCGAACTCGAGCGAGGAGGACCCGAAAGCCTGTTTAAGCTCGTGTTCAATCCGGAGGCGGACGGCCGTGCTGTACCTGGCCCGGGGGAGGAACACCAGCGCGGTCATGAAGCGCCCGTAGCTGTCAGCGCGCAGGAACACCCGTGTCTGGTGGTGGGCCTGCAGGCGCAGAATCTCCCGGGCAAGCCCGGAAAGTTCATCCAGGTCCCGGTGGAACAGCTCGTCCAGGGGGAAGGACTCGAGGACGGTGAGGAGCTGCTTGCCAGGGTGGGAGGCCTCGGTGAAGCCGAAGCGCTCCTGGATGGCGCGTACCTTGTCCCGGATGAGCGGGATGCGTCGCACGGACCGGCCCGTGGCGCCCGGGGCGAAAAGGCCCACAAACCTGACTTCTCCCGTGGCCTTCCCGGCGCTACCGAAGGTCCGGACGAGGATTTCATCCAAGTAAGCCGGACGGGGGACGGATGATCTCAGATCCGAAATGGAGATGGTGAGGACCTGCGAATGGGGCAGCCCCGTAACAGGCTGGCGGGCCTCCGGCCGCCCGTCCCTGAGCAGGCCCAGCCCCGCGCCGGGCAGCAACGACACAACATCCGGGCCCTCCGCCGTCGAGTATTCATATTCGCTGTATCCCAGAAACATGAAGTTGCCGCGGTCCAGCCAGCCCAGGAGCTCACCGAGCTGCTCCGGAGTCGGAACCGTGCCGGCGGGCAGCAGGTCCAGGGAGTTGATGGTGCGGGCGAGACGGGCGTGGATGGCTGGGGTGTCATCAGCGACCAACTGGACGTCCGCCAGGACACGCCGCACGTTGGCGGTGAGCTCCGCGATGGCCCGTGACCCCGGCAGGCGGCCTATCTCTGCCGCCACCCACGTTTCGGATCTCCACCCCGGCGGGTCCTGGACCGTGCCGGTCGCCGCGGCGCCCGGGACGCCAGCAATTGGGCCCGTCGGTCCGGACTGCGAGGACCCATGCCGTACCTCCACCAACCGATCAGTCCGCGGATCCCGCCGCACCAGAAAATTGGGATGCACCAGTAACCGGATGGACTCGTTTTGGCGGGCCAGCTCCGCAGTAAGCGAATGGATCAGGTGCGGGATGGCGTCGGCAACCACCAGCAGGACGCTGGCGTCGCTTTCGTTCAGGATGTCGACGGCCGCCGTGCCCGCCGGACGGCCGTCCGCTAGTTCCGCATGGTGCCTGGAGCGCTGCTCCAGGTTTTCGGGACTGTAGCCTTGGAGGTCCTCCGGCGCAGCGTGCTCGTAGTACGCCGCGAGGAACTGTTCATCGAAGCCGGGGAAAACGCGGCCGGGCGCATGCCCCCGGTGTACCGATTTGCGTGACATGCCCCTGCGCCTCCACTGCGCGGGCTCAACCGCATGCCGCGGCCGACCATCCTGTCCCCACGCCTGTTTTCATCATCGCCGCGTTCCCGTGAGGAGTCCAGACCCGGTACGTCCCGCCGGGACGGCCTGTACGCCCGCCGGGGACGGACGGGCCCGCTATGCCGGACGGCCGGTGGGATCCTCCGCCGTCGGATCCGCCAGTGCCAGTCCGCCCACGGGACTGTCGTCCCAGTGGATGAGTTCCCAGCCGTTGGCGGGATCGCCTTCCAGCGCCACGATTCCGGTGTTGTCCAGCACGTGYCTGATGGCAAAGTCCGGTTCGATGTTGTCCGCCCGCAGGCCGGCCCAGACCCGGATGGCTGCGCCGTGGCTGACCACGGCCACGGATCCTGAGCCCCCCGCCCCATTTGTCCGTGCCGCTATTTTGGCGATGGCGGCGTCGTAGCGCTCAAAGAAGTCCCGGCCGCTGGGACCGGCAGGCATCCGGCGGTCCAGCTCGCCGTCCGCCCACGAAGAAATGATGCCGATGTACCGCTTGTGCGATTCGTGGTCCGTGCGCTTTTCCAGCGACCCGGCCTCGATCTCGTGAAGGCCCTCCAGCACCTCGGTTTCCAGCCCGTGCACCCGGGCGAGCGGTGCCGCTGTGATCTGCGTCCGAACCAGGGTGGAGGCGTACAGGGCAAGGATCCGCTCGTTCGCCAAGGCGCGGGACAACGTCTCGGCCTGACGCTCGCCGAGTTCGGTCAGCCCGGGCCCCGGGTGCGCAGTGTCCAGCTGGCCCAGCACATTGCCGGGCGTCTGGCCGTGCCGGATGAGCAGAAGCCTCATTTGAGGTGGTCCACCAGCTGGTCCGCGATGCCCGTGTACTTGCCCGGGGTCAGCGCCAGCAGGCGGGCTTCAGCGTCGGCGGACAAGCCGAGGCTCTGGACGAATTCCTGCATCCGGGCGGCATCCACGCGCTGTCCGCGGGTCAGGTCCTTGAGCCGTTCGTACGGGTTTTCCATGCCGTCGACGCCGGCGATGGCCTCGGCGCGCATAACCATCTGGATGGCCTCGCCCAGGACTTCCCAGTTGGTGTCAAGGTCCGCGGCCAGCACGTCCTCGGCAACCTTGAGCCGGTCCAGGCCCTTGGCAACGTTCGAGACGGCGAGCAGCGAGTGGCCGAACGCCACACCGATGTTGCGCTGCGAGGAGGAGTCGGTGAGATCGCGCTGCCAGCGGGAGGTGACCAGGGTGGAGCCGAGGACGTCCAGCAGGCCAGAGGAGATCTCAAGGTTGGCCTCGGCGTTTTCGAAACGGATCGGGTTCACCTTGTGCGGCATGGTTGAGGAGCCCGTGGCGCCTGCCACCGGGATCTGCACGAAGTACCCGATCGAGATGTAGCTCCAGATGTCGGTGCAGACGTTGTGCAGGATGCGGTTGAAACGCGCGACGTCGGCATAGAGTTCGGCCTGCCAGTCGTGGCTTTCGATCTGGGTGGTCAGCGGGTTCCAGGTCAGGCCGAGGCCTTCGACGAAGCCCTTGGCGACCTGCTCCCAGTCGGCGCCCGGGACGGAGGCGACGTGTGCGGCGTAGGTGCCGGTGGCGCCGTTGATCTTGCCGAGATATTCGGTGCGGGCGATCCGGTCCAGCTGCCGGTTGAGCCGGTGCGCGATGACGGCCAGTTCCTTGCCCAGCGTGGTGGGCGTGGCGGGCTGGCCGTGGGTGCGGGAGAGCATCGGCACGGCGCGGTTGTCCCCGGCCATGGCGCTGATCTGGGCGACGAGGGCGCGGGCCGCAGGCAGCCACACATCCTCCACGGCCCCCTTGATGCCCAGGGCGTAGGAGAGGTTGTTGATGTCTTCCGAGGTGCAGCCGAAGTGCACCATGGCGGTCAGCCGGTCGATTCCGATGCCGGGCAGGCGGCGGCCGATGTAGTACTCCACGGCCTTGACGTCGTGGACCGTAACGGCCTCGATCTCGGCCAGTTCGGCGACGGAGGCGGCGTCGAACTCCGTGACGATTGCACGCAGTTGCTCCTGTTGTTCCGCCGTGAGCGGCCCGGCGCCGGGCAGGACGCTGTTGCCGGTCAGGTGGATCAGCCACTCGACCTCAACAGCCACGCGGTCGCGGTTCAGGGCGGCCTCGGAAAGGTAGTCGACCAGCGGCGCGACGGCGGACTGGTAGCGGCCATCCAGCGGGCCGAGCGCGATCTGGTGGTCGGACGCGGCGAGGGCCAGGCGTCCGGACGGCGTGCGGGTATCAGCTGTGGCGGCAGTTTCAGGCATATGGCGATTCTTTCACGAAGTGCCGCCGGGCCTTAAGCGCCCCCGTCCTTGTGACATTGCCGGATGACATGGCCGGATGACATGGCCGGCTGGCAGGTCCTGGCGGTCCGGGACGTTGTCCACATAGCCGGGCGGCTCTCTTCAGCGGGCACGGGCCAGCCCGCTAGCGTCGGTTCATGGGCAGCTGGATGAGGCAGATCACCGGGATGAGGCTGGGATGAGGCCGGTCAGTAGCGGGATGCCACCGGGACCTGGGGGCAGTGTGGCGGTGCAGAACATGGCGGTTCTTGGCGTGACGGCCGCCGACGCCCTGGAGTGCGCGTCGCGCAGTTATGAAGTCCAGCAGTTCGCTGCGCGCGTTGCGCGGTGCGCCGATGAGGCTGATGCGGTGCTCGCCGCCCTCGCCCGCCTCGAGCTGCAGTCGTGGCAGTCACCGGCCGGCCGCGCCTACCGTGTGGCCTTGTCCCTGCACGCGGCCGCGCTGCACCGGAGCCGGGACGCGCTGCTCGATGCTGTTGCCGTGGTGCTCCGGCACGCCCGGAACGTGGCGCAGCCCGCGGACCGGATGGGACCCTGATGGCCGAGTCGAGTCCGGCGGGCTCCGGCGGCAGCCCCGGGGTTTCCGCGCCGCCGCGCGACGGCAGCCTGCTCATCCGGGGCGGAATCGGCGGGGTGAGCTTCCAGTTTGAGGAGCTGCTGGCGGGTGCCGCGGCACTGGACGGGCTGGTCCGGCAGCTGCAAATGGTTGAGGTGGAGGCCGACACCGTCCGGCGCGCACTCTTTCCCTATCAGTCCGACTCCTACACCAGCGGCAGCAACGCCATCATCGCCGTGGGGGAGGCCGGCCGGGACGTCGGACGCGTCCGGTCCCAGCTTCAGCGGATCGGCGACGACGTCCGCGCCAGTCACCGCGAATACGAATATGCCGAAGCCCGGAATGCCCTGCTGCTGCGGATGGGACTGCACGGCTCCGAGTACGGCGCAGCACCGGAGCCCTTCGCCCTGCCCGGGGTGCGCGGCACTGTTGAAGGCTGGGTCGCCATGGCACCCCGGAATCTCGCCGTGCTGCTTGGCCTGCCCTGGCCCCTGGCCGCCGTAGCCAGCGCCCTGGCCGGGCCCACTGACATCCGCCGCCTGGTGCGGGACGCCTCGGAAGCGCCGGGGCTCGTGTTCCTCAAGCCGCGCCCCGTCAGCATCCTGGGCCGGGAGACGTTTACGGCCGACGTCGACCTCTCACCGGCCGGGCTGCTGCGGCGGGCCGGGGCAGTGGGAGAGCAAGGCGGCCGGATCGAGGTTATCGAGGTCGACGGCGGATCCCGGCCCGCGTGGGTGGTGATCATCCCCGGAACCCAGCAGGGCGCCCTGCCGGAAGGCACCAACCCCTTCGACCCCGCCGGAATCGCCGAGGCCCTGGGCTATGACTCGGCGTCGACGGCGCAGGCCATCAGGGAGGCGCTGCGGCAGGCCGGGGCCGAGGCCGGCGATCAGCTCGTGGCCGTCGGCTACAGCCAGGGCGGGATCCACGCGATGAATCTCAGCAAGGACCGCGCTGTCCTGGCCGAGTATGACCTCAAGTTCGTGCTGACCGCGGGCTCCCCGGTGGGCGGGATCAGCCCCGCGCCGGGGATCCGCAGCCTGCACCTGGAACATGAGCAGGACTGGGTGCCGGGGGCGGACGGACTGGCGAACCCGGACACCAGGGACCGGGTGACCGTGACCCTCACCAACCCGCTGGCGGTGCCGCCACCACAGGACTTCGGCCTGGGTCCCGGGCACCGGCTGGAGAATTACGCCGACGGGGCCGCACTCGTCTCGGCGAGCCGGGACAACACGCTGAAGGACTCCACGGCCGCGCTGGCCGCAGTGGTGGGGACCGGCGGGGCGGCGACGGTGACCCGGTTCTCGCTCCGGCGCGAGGCCCGGCCGGCACCGCGGGCAACCCCCGCAACCCCTCCGGGGCCGCAGCGCAGCCCGGGCGCCCCTAACGATCGAGGGCGGGAAGGAAGCTCGCCACGAGGGACACCAGGCTGATGATGATGGCGGCAAACACGGCGGTCCAGAAGAACGAGTCGATGGTGAAGTGCACAGTGGTGTAGCTGCTGATCCAGGAGGTCAGGTAGAGCATCGCGGCGTTGATGACCACGGTGAACAGGCCCAGGGTGAGGATAGTGATCGGCAGCGAGAGGAGGCTGACAATGGGCTTGACGAAGGCATTGACCAGACCGAAGATCAGGCCGATGAACAGGTAGCCCAAGATGATGCTGATGGTGCCGTCACTCTGGGTGGAAATATCCAGCCCGGTGAGGATCCAGCAGGCGATTGCAAGGGCCAGCCCGTTGATGATGACTCGTACGATGATTGAGCGCATGGCCCCATGCTGTCATACGCCCGGCGGCGACGGCAGGGACCATATTCCCCATGTCAGCAACGGCTATCCCCTACTGACAGCAATCAGCTCCCGCAACTGCGGCAGCGACCCGAAGTAGGCTAGTTGGCATGACTTCATCAGAGAATCCGGCCGGGGACATCAGGCCCCGTCCGGTGGTAGACCTCCTCCCCCGCTACGCGGCCGGGAAACCCCCCGTCCCCGTGGAAGGCCTGACCAGCTACAAGCTGTCCTCCAACGAGAACCCGTTGCCCCCGATCCCTGCAGTGCAGCAGGCCATCGCGGCGCAGACCGATTTCAACCGCTACCCCGATCCCCTCAGCAGCAGGCTGCGTGAAGCGCTCGCCCGCTTCCTGGATGTGCCCGCCGAGGACATCGTCACGGGCGCCGGCAGCCTGGGCGCCCTGAACCAGCTGCTGACCACCTTCGCCGGCCAGAACGACGACGGCAAGGCCGACGAGGTCATCTACGCCTGGCGCTCGTTCGAGGCCTACCCAATCTGCGTCGGACTGGCCGGCGCCGAGAGCGTCCGGATCCCGCTGACATCCGACGGGCGGCATGACCTGGACGCCATGGCCGCCGCGGTGACTGCGCGGACCCGGATGATCCTGCTGTGCACGCCCAACAACCCCACCGGACCCATCCTGACGGCCGAGGAAACGGAGCGCTTCATCCACGCCGTTCCGGCCGACGTCGTGGTGGTCATTGACGAGGCCTACCAGGAATTCGTGCGCGCCGGCGACGCCGTGGACGGCATCGCCATGTACCGCAAGTACCCCAACGTCGTCGTCCTGCGGACCTTCTCAAAAGCGCACGGCCTCGCCGGACTCCGCGTGGGCTACAGCGTCTCCCGGCCCGAACTGACGCAGCACCTGCGCGTCAGTGCTACCCCCTTCGCCGTGTCCCAGATCGCGGAAACGGCGGCCGTCACGTCGCTCGAGCACTTCGCCGATGTTGTAGAAAGGGTACAAAGCCTGGTGGACGAACGGGACCGGGTCACGGCGGGACTGCGTGAGCTCGGGTGGTTCGTCCCGGAGGCCCAGGGCAACTTTGTCTGGCTCAATCTGGGCGAAAACAGCGCGGAATTTGCCGCCCTGGCGGCGGAACGGGCGCTGTCCGTACGGGCCTTCGGCAACGAGGGCGTCCGCGTCAGCATCGGCGAAACGGAAGCCAACACCCGTTTCCTGGAGCTCTGTGCGATCTATACAAAACCGCCGCGGCGTTCCTAGCGCTTAACACTGCGCGCTCAGGCCGCCCCGTGCGGATAAAGTAAGGACCAGTAAGCCAAAATATATGCCGGACCTGGAATGTATTCCTGGTCCGGCATATATCCCAGCGATTGCGGCGCATTCGGATGCGGCAAGCAAGGAGACGGTATGGGCGCCACACATCTGCCCTCTACCGAGTTCGACGGAACCGGGATGGATGACCAGCTCGAAGCGGAGGCCGAGGCCCAACTGGGTGCCCCGGCCGAGCCGATGGTGCAGTTGCTGGACCCGGACGGCACCCTGGGCTCGGACCCGGTTTTCTCAAAATACGCCGAGAAGCTGGACCCGGACACCCTGCGCGGCTTCTACGCGGATATGGCCAAGATCCGCCGCTTCGACGTGGAAGCCACCGCCCTGCAGCGGCAGGGCCAGCTGGCCCTGTGGGTCCCGCTCACAGGGCAGGAAGCCGCCCAGATCGGCTCCGGACGGGCGAGCCAGCCGCAGGACTACATCTTCCCCACCTACCGCGAGCACGGCGTGGCCCTGACGCGGAACGTGGACCTGGCCGAGCTGCTGCGCCAGTTCCGGGGCGTCTCCAACGGCGGCTGGAACCCGAAGGACACGAACTTCCACCTCTACACGCTGGTCCTGGCCGCCCAGACCCCGCACGCCGTCGGGTACGCCATGGGCATCCAGCGGGACCAGAAACTGGCGGCCGCCAACGCCGTCGCCAGCGTGGAAGCGGGACAGGCCGTGGAGCCGAACGCCGCCGTCATGGTGTACTTCGGCGACGGCGCCAGCTCCGAAGGGGACGTCCATGAATCCATGGTGTTCGCCGCTTCCTACCAGGCGCCCGTGGTCTTCTTCTGCCAGAACAACCACTGGGCCATCTCCGTGCCAAGCTCCGTGCAGACCCGCATCCCGCTCGCCAACCGCGCCAAAGGCTACGGCTTCCCCGGCATCAGGGTGGACGGCAATGACGTGATCGCCGTCCACGCCGTCACGGAATGGGCGCTGGAGCGGGCCCGCGAGGGCCATGGTCCTGTACTCATCGAGGCGTTCACCTACCGGGTCGGGGCGCACACCACGGCCGATGACCCCACCAAATACCGCGAATCCGCCGAAGAAAGCCTGTGGCGTGCCAAGGACCCGCTGGCGCGGCTGGAGAAGTATCTCCGGGCCCAGGGCCTCGCGGATGACAGCTTCTTCGAGCAGGTCAAGGCCGACGGCGACGAGCTCGCCGCCTATGTCCGCAAGACCACCCACGACCTCGAAACCCCGGACATCCGGACCGCCTTCGCCAACACCTATGTGGAGGCCCACCCGCTGGTGGCCGAGGAACTGGCTTGGTTCGAGGAATACAGCGCGGGGTTCGCCGATGAGGCGTCCGCCGAAGAGGCGTCCGCCGATGAGGCAGATACAGTCCAGACAGACAGGGCGGCCCGCTGATGACCACCATGACCATTGCGAAAGCCATCAATGAGGGCCTGCGGGCCACGTTGAACAACAACCCCCGCTCGCTGCTGATGGGCGAGGACATCGGGGCCCTTGGCGGCGTCTACCGGGTCACCGACGGGCTGATCGCCGAATTCGGCGCCGACCGCGTGGTGGATACCCCGCTGGCCGAATCCGGCATTATCGGGACCGCGATCGGCCTCTCCCTGCGCGGCTACCAGCCGGTCTGCGAGATCCAGTTCGACGGTTTCGTGTTCCCGGGGTTCAACCAGATCACCACCCAGCTGGCCAAGATGCACTCCCGCAGCAACGGCAACCTGACCGTTCCCGTCGTCATCCGGATCCCGTATGGCGGCGGCATCGGCTCCATTGAACACCATTCCGAATCGCCGGAGGCACTGTTCGCCCACACCGCCGGGTTGCGCATCATCACCCCCTCCAATCCGCACGATGCCTACTGGATGATCCAGCAGGCCGTCGACTGCCAGGATCCCGTGATCGTCTTCGAGCCCAAGCGCCGCTACTGGCTCAAGGGTGAGGTCGACACCGAGACCCCGGGCGCGTCCGCGGACCCCTTCAAGGCGCATGTGCTCCGCGAGGGCACCGACGCGACCGTCGTCGTCTACGGCCCGCTGGTGCCCGTGGCCCTCGCCGCCGCCGAGGCCGCCGCCGAGGACGGCCACAGCGTCGAGGTGATCGATCTCCGTTCGATCTCGCCGATCGACTTCGACACCGTCACGGCCTCGGTCCGGAAAACCGGCCGGCTGGTCGTGGCCCATGAGGCCCCGACGTTCGGCGGCATCGGCGGCGAAATCGCCGCGCGGATCAGCGAGCGGGCGTTCCATTCACTGGAGGCCCCCGTCATTCGCGTCGGGGGATTCCACATGCCCTATCCCGTGGCCAAGGTCGAAGAAGACTACCTGCCGGACATCGACCGCATCCTTGAGGCGCTCGACCGCGCCCTGGCGTACTGACGAGGACCCATGACGCTCAACAAGTTCAACCTTCCCGACGTCGGCGAAGGGCTGACGGAGGCCGAAATCGTCGCCTGGAAGGTCAAGGCCGGCGATACCGTGGCCGTCAACGACGTCCTGTGCGAGATCGAGACGGCCAAATCCCTGGTGGAACTGCCCTCACCGTTCGCCGGAACCGTCACGGAACTGCTGGTGCCCGAGGGAGTCACGGTGGATGTCGGCACGCCGATCATCAGCGTGAGCGACGCTGTCGACGCCCCGGCGCCTGCCGCCGCGGCACCCGCCCCGGCGCCTGTGGCACAGGAGCAGGCTGCCGGCCAGGAACAGGCTGCCGCCGCGCCCATGTACGGCACGTTTCCGGCTGATGACTCCGACGCCGGCGAACAAGCCGGGCGCCCGGCCGGCGGTCCGCTGGTGGGCTCCGGTCCCAAGGCAGACGCCGTCAAGCGCCGGCGGCGGATTTCCGCTCCTGCGGCCGCCGGCCACGAAGCCCCGTCCGCGGCGCCAGCCACCGGCGCTGCCGCCCCGATGGTGGAGCGGGCGGGGGTGGAGGCCCACGACATATGGATCAACCCGGACGCGGCCAGCAGTCCTGCCGACGCGGCCACAGGCCCCGCCGGCTCCGTCGAGGCGCGCCCCACCTTCGGCGGTGCCATCAGCGGCCTGGTCGGCAAGGTGCTGGCCAAGCCGCCGGTCCGCAAGATCGCCCGGGACCTCGGGATCAACCTGGCCGACGTCGTGCCTACCGGCGCCCGCGGTGAAGTGACCCGCGAGGACCTGGTGAGCTACCAGGCCCAGCGGGACGCCGAGGTGGACAAGGCGGACTCGTTCTGGGGCAAGTCCGGCCGCCCGCAGGACCAGCGGATCGAGCGGATCCCGGTCAAGGGAGTCCGCAAAGCCACCGCGAAGGCCATGGTCGAATCCGCGTTTGCCGCGCCGCACGTCAGCATCTTTGTCGACGTCGATGCCAGCCGCACCATGGAATTCGTCAAGCGCCTCAAGGCCTCCCGCGACTTCGAAGGCATCAAGGTCTCCCCGCTGCTGATCCTGGCCAAGGCGGTCATTTGGGCGGCGGCGCGAAACCCGAGTGTCAACGCAACGTGGGTGGACAACCCGGACGGCAGCGATTCCGCGGAGATCCACGTCAAGCACTTCATGAACCTGGGCATCGCGGCCGCCACGCCCCGCGGGCTGATGGTGCCGAACATCAAGAACGCCCAGGACCTCTCGCTCAAGCAGTTGGCCCTTGCCCTGAACGAGCTCGCCACGACGGCGCGGGCCGGCAAGACCCAGCCTGCCCAGATGCGCGGCGGCACGCTCACCGTGACCAACATCGGCGCCCTCGGGATCGACACCGGAACGCCGATCATCAACCCGGGCGAGGTCGCGATCGTGGCGTTCGGCACCATCAAGCAAAAGCCCTGGGTCCTGGACGGCGAAGTTATTCCGCGCTGGATCACCACCCTCGGCGGCTCCTTCGACCACCGCGTGGTGGACGGCGACCTTTCGGCCCGCTTCATGGCCGATGTCGCCGCCATCCTGGAAGAGCCGGCCTTGCTGCTGGACTAGCCGGCGAAACCGGCCATGAAACCGCAAAACCCCGCCGCTGAACCTTTTCAGCGGCGGGGTTTGTCAGTGTTGGGGTTTCTCAGTGGCGGGCAGCGTGGCCCGGGCCGCTCAGTTTCCGGAGTATGCGGTCAGGATCTGGACCAGCGCGGGATCGCCGCTCATGCCGGCGACGGCGACCGAGGCGGCAAACATCAGACCCGCGAGYCCCGCGCAGCACGCGCTGATTCCCGTCAGGAACTTCCAGTCCTCCCGCAACACGCTGCGCACGGTGTCGGGCATGCGCAGTCCCGGGGCAATCAGGTTGGGTGCGCTGTCCGTCGATCCGTCGTCCAGGAATGCGACAACGCGACCGGCGCCGCGGTCCACGCGCATGGCGCTGATGTGGTTGCCGTGCCGGGCCAGAAGGATGTCGTGGCCAACCAGCTGGCGGCGCTGAAGAGTGATCATGGGGCTCCCTTGGTAGGTGGGTTCTCGGACGTCCGCACCATCGCAGGGCACCTCCCATTTTACTGAGCCGGTCCGCGCCGGGCGGCCCGCTGGGCGGTGAGGCTGCCCACGACAGAGGGTGATCCTCATCAAGTCCGAACACGACCACGACCGGACACAGCCAAGTCCGCGTCCTCCTGTCCCGCGGCTACGCCCGGCACTAGAGTGGCACCAGCCGCCGACAGCCCGGGCGGAAGCGGATCAAAGGAGATGTTGCGTGTTTTCAAGCCCGTACCCCGACGTCGATGTTCCCAACCTCGGCATTTACGACTACCTCTTCGGCGCTCTGGCAGAGGAGGACCTGGACCGGGTCGCCGTCGTCGATGGCGCCAGCGGTGCGGAGACCACCTACCGGGCGCTGCGCGGGCAGATCGACGCCCTCGCCGGTGCCGTCGCCGCCCAGGGCCTGGGCGTGCACGGCGTGGCCGCCATCCTGTGTCCCAACGTCCCCGCCTTTGCCACCGTCTTCCACGGCCTGCTCCGGGCAGGCGCAACGGTCACCACCATCAACGCCCAGTACACGGCGGACGAGATCGCCACCCAGCTCACCGACGCCGGCGCGGACTGGCTCTTCACCGTATCGGCGCTGCTTCCGGCCGCCCGTGAGGCCGCCGAAAGGACCGGGATCCCTGCCTCACGGCTCGTGGTGCTCGACGGCGCCGACGGCCACCCCTCGCTGGCCGACTTGCTCGCCATGGGCGCACCGGCACCCCGCGTCTCGTTCGATCCCGCCACGCATGTGGCCGTGCTGCCCTACTCTTCCGGCACCACCGGCCGGCCGAAGGGGGTCATGCTCAGCCACCGAAACCTCGTCGCCAACGTGGAACAGGCCAGGGGTCTGCTCGACGTCGGCCCCGAAGACCGGGTCCTGGCGCTGCTCCCGTTTTTTCACATCTACGGGCTGACCGTGCTGCTGAACCTCGCGCTGCGCCAGCGGGCCAGGCTTGTGACCATGCCCCGGTTCGACCTGCCCGAGTTCCTGCGGATCATCCAAGACCACCGGTGCAGCTACCTGTTCATCGCGCCTCCCGTGGCCGTGGCGCTGTCCAAGCACCCGCTCGTTGCCGAGTACGACCTCGGCTCGGTGCACACCACCCTTTCCGGCGCGGCGCCGCTGGACGGCGAACTTGGCAAGCGCCTGGCCGAACGCCTCGGCTGCCAGGTCCTGCAGGGCTACGGCATGACCGAGATGAGCCCGGTATCGCACCTCATTCCGCGCCAAAGTCGCGATGGGCTCAGGGTCCCCGTCAGTTCCGTGGGGTACACGGTGCCGAACATGCAGTGCCGCCTCGTGGACCCGGCCACGGGGGAGGAGATCACGGTTCCCGCGGAAGGGACCAGCGCGCCGGGGCACCTGTTGTGCCGCGGGCCGAACGTGATGCTCGGCTACCTCAACCGGCCGCAGGAAACCGCGGACACCCTGGACGCGGACGGCTTCCTGCGCACCGGGGACATCGCCACGGTGCGGGCGGACGGGGTGGTGACGGTCGTGGACCGGCTCAAGGAACTGATCAAGTACAACGGCTACCAGATCGCCCCGGCGGAACTGGAGGCGCTGCTCCTCACCCACCCCGGCATCGCCGATTCCGCGGTGGTCGGCTCCCTCGACGCCGACGGCCAGGAAGTGCCCAAGGCGTTCGTGGTCCGCCAGCCGGGCGCGGACGGCGATGCCTTGGACGTGGCGGGCGTCATGGACTTCGTGGCGGGCCGGGTGGCGCCGTTCAAGAAAGTCCGACAGGTCGAGTTCATCGAGGCCGTGCCGAAATCCGCCTCAGGAAAAATCCTGCGGCGGATGCTTGGGTCTGCAGGCTCAGACACCGGCCAAGCCGGCGTGCCGGCAGCGGCACCGAAGAAGCAGTAGCGCCTCAGTCGGCGTCGGTTTTGGCGATGTAGACGTCACAGGGGGCGTTGTGGGCCACGCTGTTCGCAACGCTCCCCAAGACCCGGCCGATTCCGCTCATGCGCCGGTTTCCGACCACGATCATCAAGGCACTGGTCCGTTCGGCTTCCCGAATCAGGGCCTCGGCCGGCTTGCCCCGCGCGGCGGCGTACGTGACGGTGATGTCCGGGCGGCGCAGGCCTTCCGCGACCGAGCGCGCCACCGTTTCCGCGTTGCCGGCGTCGGAAACGATCCACTGGTCACTGCCGCTGCCGAAGACCTGTGTCTTGTCGCTGTCAAAGGCGCTGACCACATGAAGTGTCGCCCCCACGGAAACTGCGAGGTCGCGCGCGGTGTGCGCCGCCCGCAGTGCAGTTTCACTGCCGTCGACGCCGACAACGATTATTCCGGTCATGGACCGCTCCTCTTTCAACGAGTAATGCTGCTTAGTGTGCCTGGCCGATCAGCTGGCCCCAGCGCGCCCCAGTCGAGGCCCCGCGTGGATCCTGCCGGTGTTCACGCTACAGGGCGGCCAAGGCTTCCCGCAGGACCGGCGCGAGCCGACGCACACCCTCGCGGATCGATTCGGGCGGCACCGCGCTGAACGCCAGCCGGATCTTGTTCGACGGGTCGTCCGAGTTTGTAAAGGCCGCTCCCGGAATGAAGACGACGCCGGCGTCGATGGCCTTCCTCAGCAGCGGGTAAGTATCCACGCCGTCGGGCAGCGTAACCCACACGAAGAAGCCGCCTTCGGGGCGCGTCCAGGTCAGTCCCTCCGGCATGTATTCGGCCAAGGCGGCCAGCATTGCCTCGCAACGTTCCTGGTACAGCCCCCGATACGTCTCGATCTGGCCGCGCCAGTCGTAGTCGCGCAGATAGGCCGACACCAGCATCTGGTTCAGCGTCGGCGGGCACAGGGTGACGGCCTCCGACGCCAGGTAGTACCTGCGCTGCAGGTGGGCCGGGACCAGGGCCCAGCCGATCCGCAGGCCCGGGGCGAAGATCTTGGAAAAGGACCCCATGTAGATGACGTCATCCGGGTTGGCCGCCCGGAGGGGGATGAGCGGCTTGCCGTCGAAGCGGAGCAGGCCGTAAGGGTTGTCCTCCAGCACCAGAATATTCGCGCGACGGCATATATCCACCACGGATTGCCGGCGTTCCGCGGACAGGGTGATGCCGGACGGGTTGTTGAAGCTGGGAATGGTATAGAGGAACTTGACGTTCTTGCCCGCGGTCTGGAGGGCCGCGATCTTTGCCTCCAGCAGATCAGGGATGATGCCGTCACCGTCCATCGGCACCGTTTCGACCTCCACCTGGTAGGCCTCGAAGGTGTTGAGGGCCCCGACATAGGTGGGGTCCTCGACGAGGACCACGTCGCCCGGATTGCAGAAAACCTTGGTGGCCACATCCTGCGCGGACTGCGAGCCGGCCGTGATGACGATGTTCGCGGGGTCGGCGTCCAGGATCCCCTCTGCCGCCATGACCTCGCAGATCTGGATGCGGAGCTCTTCAGTGCCTTGGCCGCCGCCGTACTGCAGGGCGGTCATCCCCTGCTCGGCTATGATCTTCGCGGCGGTCTGGCCCAGGCGTTCCAGCGGCAGGGACTGCAGGTAGGGGCTGCCCCCGGCGAGGGAGACGAGGCCGGGGCGCATCGAGATGTCGAAGACATCCCGGACCGCCGACTGCTTGATATTTGCTGCGCGCTCCGAGAACAGGATCTCGTGGCGGTGGGCGGACGTAGCCGCACGTTCGATTGCGTCAATGGCCTCGGCCGGAAGTACTGCTGCGGCGGCATCAAGTGTTTCGTGGGTCACAAACCCAAGGATACTACCCGTGTTGTCTTGGGGGAAACGATTGTTTCCAGAGAATGCCAGGGCTGAAAGCGACGGGATGCTCCGGGCGGCCCGGGGCCCCCGGCAGCACACGGCTGCCGGGGGCCCGGGAGGTATCTGGCGCGGAGTGCGGGGTGCGGTAGCTTACGCCGCTTCCGCAGCGGGAGCCTCGGCCAGTGCGTCGAACACGCCCTTGATCTGCTCGACAACTTCGGCGTCGTCCTTGGGATGGACCTCGGCGAAGCGGACCATCGAGCCCGGGACTGCCAGCTTGACGTTTTCGAGGACCTGGGCGCCGGCGATGCCGACGGCCTTGCGGGCCTCGTCCTGGGCCCATACGCCGCCGAACTGGCCAAAGGCGGTTCCGACAACCGCGGTGGGCTTGCCGGAGAGGGCGCCTGCGCCGAAGGGGCGGGACAGCCAGTCGATGGCGTTCTTCAGCGATGCCGGGACGGTGCCGTTATGCTCCGGCGTGACCAGCAGGATGGTGTCGGCCTCGTTGGCGGCGGCCCGCAGGGCGGCGGCGGCCGCGGGCACCTGGCCTTCGACGTCGATGTCCTCGTTGTAGAAGGGGATGTTGCCCAGGCTCTCGTGAATGACCACGTCCACCTGTTCCGGGGCGTTGAGCGCGATGGCCTCGGCCAGCTGCAGGTTGGTGGAGCCGGCGCGAAGGCTGCCGACGAGAGTGAGGATGGTCTTCTTGGACATGTGTACTCCTGTGCATCACGCCGCGGGGTGATTCCGGCGGCTGGTGGATCGTGAGGCTTTGGGGGCCTTCACCCATGCTAAACGGACTGCGGTCCGGTTATATTCCAGAGCCACTTTCCGGGGCGCTAGAATCAGCGGTGTGAGCCTCATCCCGATCCGTCCCGGTGCCCAGTCCGGGGCAGGGCGCCCCGCCGCGCCCGCCGCAGAATCAGCGCGCAGCGACGCGATGCGCAACAGGGAGCTCCTGCTCTGCGCCGCCCGGGAAATCGTTGAGGAATCCAGCGTCGACGCCCTCACCATGGACCGGCTGGCGCAGCGCGCCGGAGTTGGAAAAGGGACGGTCTTCCGGCGGTTCGGCAGCCGTGCCGGGCTGATGATGGCGCTCCTTAGCGACGCCGAGGCCGAATTTCAGGGCCGGTTCATGTTTGGTCCGCCCCCGGTAGGTCCCGGCGCGCCGCCCCTGGAGCGGCTGATCGCCGTGGGCGCCGCCCGCATTGACTGGATCCTGGAATTCGGGGAGCTGGCGCGGGCCGCCGACGCCTCGGTCTACAACAGGTTCGATGTCCCGCCGGCCGTGCTCTGGCGCCGTCATCTCGAGATGCTGCTGCGCGAAGCCGGCGTGACGGCGGACCCGTGGGTCATGGCGTCGGCCCTCGGGGCGTCGCTGGAGCCGGAACTGCTGCTCCATTCCGTCGGCGTGCACGGGATTGCGCCGGAGCGCCTTGCGGACTCCTGGCGGGAGCTTGTCACGCGCGTAGTGTGCGGCCACTAGCGGCGCAGCCGGTTCCGTGGGCCAAATCCATTCCACGGAGTTATTCATAACGATCTGTAGTGAAGCAGCCGTGTCGCGGCCCGTGAGAGCCCGGCGGAGCCCGGCTAATGTGATAGCTTCCTCTGGAATGTGACCCGCAACATAGCCCACAAGGGCTCAGCCGCAAGGCATGCGGGCGGCCGGAAACCAGCTGGCCCATACTCCCGAACCGGCCGCGGAACCCGCTGCCGGATGGGGACGACGGAAGGATCGACGTTGTGAATAATCTTGTCCCTGGCACAGTCGGGCCCGCCCGTGCGGCCGCAGCCGTGACGCGCGGATCTGCTCAGGCAACGGCGATCCAGAACTAGCCGCTCCATGCTTCGATATCTCGCCAAACGTGCGCTCACGTATGTCTTCATGATCTTCCTGACCACCAGCGCCGGCTATCTCCTGGCTGTGAGCACGCTGCAGCCGGCGCTGCTGGAGCAGGAGCGGATTCCGCGGCCCACGCCCGAGCAGGTGGTCAATTCCTTCCGGCTCAAGGGGCTCGATCCCACCCTCAACCCGTGGGAGCGCTACGTCGACTGGCTCACCGGCATTCTCACCCGCTGGGACTGGGGACGGAGCCCCAACGGCGCCTTCATCAACGCCGAGTTCGGCGACCGGGTCTGGATCTCAACCCGGCTCTTCCTGGCCTCGATCATCCTGACCCTCGTGATCGGCGTCGCCCTCGGCGTCTTCACCGCAGCCCGCCAGTACAAGGCCTCGGACCGGGCCATCACCTCGTACAGCTACCTCATGTACATCGTCCCCGCACCGATCGCCTACTTCCTGGTGCAGTTGGGCGCCATCAACATCAACGAGTCGGTCGGGGAGCGGGTCTTCTTTGTCACCGGCATCTCCACCCCGGGCCTGGACGGCGACGGCTGGGCCCAGTTCGTCGACATGCTCGCCCACTACGCCGTGCCCACGTTCGCCATCACAATTGTGGGCTGGGGCGCGTACCAGATCGCCCAGCGCCAGTATCTGCTGGACAACGTCAACGCCGACTTCGTCAGGACGGCGCGGGCCAAGGGCCTGACCCGCAACCAGGCCATCAGCCGGCACGCCCTGCGGGTGTCCTTCATCCCCGTGGCGCAGAGCATTGCGTTCACCATCCCGGCCATCTTCGCCGGCGGCTTCTTCGCCGAGAAAATCTTCGCCTGGCACGGCGTCGGGTCCTGGTCCATTGACTCGATCGCCCTGCAGGACGTCAACGCGGCCACCGCGACCCTCGCCTACGGCTCCGTCATCTTCGCGGTCGGAGCGATCCTCGCCGACTTCGCCACCACGCTCGTAGACCCGAGAGTGCGGGTGCAGTAATCATGACCAACCTCAACACGATTGACCCGGCCGCCGTCCTGGACGAAGGAAAGTTCGGCGACGACGAGGTCGTGATCGGCAAGTCGCGCATCATCCTGCGGCGCTTCCTGCGCAACCGGACAGCCGTCGCCGGCCTCGCCATCTTCCTGGCCCTGACCCTCTTCTCCTTCATCGGCGGCTTCTTCGGCAACTGGGACAAGGAGACCATCGACCCCTTCAACATCGGCATGCCGCCCTCCGCGGAGCACCCGCTGGGCACCTCCCAGGCCGGGATCGACCTCTACGCCCTGACCGTCGAAGGCACCAGGGTCTCCATCCTGATCGGCGTCGTCGTCGGCCTCGTCTCGGTGCTGATCGCCGCCGTCTACGGCTGCACCATGGCGTTCTTCGGCCGCAAGGTGGACAAGGTCATGCTGTTCATCCTCGAAGCCCTGATCATGATGCCCGCCCTGCTGGTAGTCGCGGTGGCCACGAGCGGCGGCGCCAACGGCCTGAAGAACACCGTCCCAAGCTGGCTGCTGCTCATCATCGTGCTGCTGGTCTTCAGCTGGATGGGGACCGCACGCCTCATCAGGTCCCTGTCGCTTTCCCTCATGCAGCGTGACTTCGTCAAAGCCTCCCAGTACATGGGCATCCCGCCGCACCGGATCGTCTGGCGCCACCTCGTGCCGAACATCGGCTCCCTGCTGGTCCTGGAAGTCACCCGCGGCGTCACCGGCGCCATCCTCGCCGAGGTCGCGTTCTCCTTCATCGGCATCGGCATCAAGGTCCCCGACGTGAGCCTGGGCGTCCTGATCGGCCAGTCGACCTCCCAGGTTTCCACCTTTCCGTGGATGTTCTGGGCGCCCCTGATCGTAATGTTCCTGCTGACCGGCTCGCTCGCCATGATGAACGACGGCCTCCGCGACGCGTTCGACCCCAGCTCCAGCTCCGTTGGCCGCGCCAAGAGGAGCAACGCCACCGGCAGCGCCACCGGCAGCGCCACCGGCAAGAAACAGAAGAAGATCAAATGACCAGCAACACCACCGCACGGGACACCGCCCAAGGCACCGACGAGCGCCTCCACGCCGCCGGGCTGCACGCCCCCGCCAGCGCGGTCCTCTCCGTCCGGGACCTCAACGTCCGCTTCAACACGGAAAACGGCGTGGTGCACGCGGTCCGCGGCGTCGACTTCGACGTGATGCCCGGCAAGACGCTGGGCATCGTGGGCGAGTCCGGCTCCGGCAAATCGGTCACGTCCATGGCGATCATGGGCCTGCTGCCCCCGACGGCGGAAATCACCGGTTCCGTCCGGCTGCAGGGCAAGGAGCTCCTGGGGCTCAGCGACAAGGCCATGTGCCGCCACCGCGGCAGCGACCTCGCCATGGTGTTCCAGGACCCGCTGTCCTCCCTGACCCCGGTCTACACGGTCGGCACCCAGATCATCGAGGCCCTGACCGTCCACAACCCGACCATGAGCAAGCAGGCCAAGGAGGCACGCGCCGTCGAACTCCTGGGGTTGGTCGGCATCCCCAGTCCGAAGGACCGGCTCAAGGCCTTTCCGCACGARTTYTCCGGCGGCATGCGCCAGCGCGTCATGATCGCCATCGCGATCGCCAACAACCCGCGGGTTCTGATCGCCGATGAGCCGACGACGGCGCTGGACGTCACCATCCAGGCGCAGGTCCTCGAGGTGCTCCACGCCGCCCAGGAGGAGACCGGCGCCGCCGTCGTCATGATCACGCACGACCTCGGCGTGGTCGCCGGCATGGCGGACGACATCATGGTGATGTACGCGGGCAGGCCGGTGGAGACCGGCAGCGTCGATGACATCTACTACAGCCCGCGGATGCCCTACACGATGGGCCTGCTCGGTGCGGTCCCGCGCGTGGACGTCGCGGAAAAATCGTCGCTGGTGCCGATCGACGGCATCCCCCCGAACCTCACCCAGCCGCCCACCGGCTGTTCATTCGCGCCGCGGTGCCCGCTGGCCAGCGAGGCCTGCCTCGACGGCGAACCGGACCTCCGGGCGGTGGCGCCCGGCACCGGGCACAGCGCCGCGTGCATCAAGAGCGAGGCCCTCGCCGACGTCGATGTCCACACGGTCTTCGCCGTCCCGGACGTGCCGGTATCCCGCTTTGACAGCCTTCCCCGGCACGAACGCAAGACTGTCCTGGAACTCCGCGACGTCAGGAAGCACTTTCCGCTGATGAAGGGCGCCCTGATCAAGCGCAGGATCGGCACGGTGAAGGCCGTGGACGGGCTGAGCTTCGATATCCGCGAGGGCGAGTGCTTCTCGATCGTGGGGGAGTCGGGCTGCGGAAAGACCACCACCCTGCTGGAAATCATGGAATTCCACAAGGACCAGGACGGCGAGGTGGTGATCGGCGGGCTGAGCAACAAGCAGGCCGCGGACGCCAAGGCCACGAGCGCCATGCGCAAGGAACTGCAGATGGTGTTCCAGGATCCCACCGGGGCACTGGATCCGCGCTTCACCGTCTACGAGGTCCTGGCCGAGCCGATGGAAAACCTGGGCATGCCCAAGGCTGCCATCCGGAAGCGGATCATGGAGCTCATGGAGCTGGTGGGCCTGCAGGCGGACCACGTCAACCGGTTCCCCAACCAGTTCTCCGGCGGCCAGCGACAGCGCATCGGCATTGCCCGCGCCCTCGCGGTCAACCCCCGGCTGGTGGTCCTGGATGAGCCCGTCTCCGCCCTCGACGTATCGGTGCAGGCCGGCGTCATCAACCTCCTGGACAAGCTCCGTGCCGAACTCGGCCTCAGCTACCTCATGGTGGCCCATGACCTCTCCGTGGTCCGGCACATCTCCAACCGCGTTGCCGTCATGTACCTGGGCAAAATCGTGGAGATCGGCGACGTCGACGCCGTCTTCGACAACCCCCGCCACCCCTATACCCGTGCCCTGCTCTCCGCGATCCCGGTACCGGATCCGGAGCTGGAGCGCACCCGCGAGCGGATCATCCTCCAGGGCGACCTGCCCTCGCCGCTGGAAGCGCCGGCCGGCTGCAACTTCGCCACCCGCTGTCCCGTGTTCGCGGCCCTCCCGCCGGCCAGGCAGGAGAAGTGCCTGACCCTGGAGCCGGCCCTCGAAGCGTCCGCCACCGACCAGCAGTTCGCCTGCTTCTACCCGGACGGCGAACTGGACGCGGACATGCTGGTTGTCCACGAAAACCACTGAATCACCGGACCAGCACACACCACCCGAGAACCCACGCATCACACTCGCATGAAAAAATGAAGGGGATCACATGAAAAATCGGACCAGGATCGGCGGCCTCACCGCCGTCGTGGCGGCCCTCGCGCTGACCGCTTGCGGCAGCGGTGGCGCCTCAACCACCGCCCAGAGCGCCAAGGCACAGGATGCCTCCGGCGACCTGAGCAAGCTGGTCAGCGTCAACGCCAAGAAGGCCGCCGACCTGCAGCAGGGCGGTACCGTAACGCTGCCCCTGGGCAACATCGGACCGGACTTCAACGGCTTCTCCAACGCGGGCAACTCAGCGGACAACACTGAACTGCACTACCCGATCGACGAGGCCGGCTACGTGGGCTGCTGGAAGCTGGACTTCGACGGCACCGCCAGCCTCAACAAGAACTTCTGCGAAGACTTCAAGAGCGAGGTCAAAGACGGCAAGCAGACCGTCACCATCAAGATCAACCCGAAGGCCGCCTACAACGACGGCACCCCGATCAACGCCGCCACGTTCGAGAACACGTGGAAGATGCTCAATGGCCAGAGCAAGGACATCGACATCGTCAGCTCCGGCGCCTACGAGTTCATCGACTCCGTCAAGGCGGGAAGCAGCGACAAGGAAGTCGTTGTCACCACCACACAGCCGGTGTACCCGCTCAGCGACATGTTCGGCGGCTTCATCCCGCAGACCGTGAACACTCCCGAAATCTTCAACACCGGCTTCACGGGCGAACTGCACCCCGAGTGGATGGCAGGCCCGTTCAAGGTCGACAAGTTTGACTCCGCCGCGAAGACTGTCTCCCTCGTGCCGAATGACAAGTGGTGGGGCGAGAAGCCGGTCCTGGACAAGGTGATCTTCCGCCAGCTGGAGGCCAGCGCCGAGATCGCCGCCTTCAAGAACGGCGAGATCGACATGGCCGACGGCCGCACGCTGACGAAGTACAAGCAGCTTGAAGGCACGAAGAACTCCGAGGTCCGCCGCGGTCAGCGCCTCTTCGCCGGCGGCCTGAACCTCAACGCCCTCAAGGCCCCGCTTACCGACGTCGCAGTCCGCAAGGCAATCTTCACCGCCGTGGACCGTCCCGCCATCCGCGCCGTCCGCTTTGG
This sequence comes from Arthrobacter sp. P1_A5, assembly GCF_056406825.1. Taxonomy (NCBI): domain Bacteria; kingdom Bacillati; phylum Actinomycetota; class Actinomycetes; order Micrococcales; family Micrococcaceae; genus Arthrobacter; species Arthrobacter sp. P1_A5. The sequence continues at coordinate 154,223 of NZ_JBFTZL010000001.1, forward strand.
CGGACTGAACTGGGAAGAGAACAGCTCGGGCTCGATGATGCTGATGCCGTTCTCGAAGTACTACCAGGACAACTACCCGGTCAAGGAAACCGGCGCCGACGCGGCCAAGAAGGTCCTGACCGAGGCCGGCTACAAGGCCAACGCCAAGGGCATCATGGAAAAGGACGGCGTCCCGGCGTCGTTCAAGATCACCAACTTCGGTGACGACCCCACCGGCCTCGCCACCGTGCAGACGCTGCAGAAGCAGCTTCAGGCGGCCGGCATGGACGTTGGCATCGACCAGCGCGGTGACGCCGACTTCGGCAAGGTGGTTGGCAGCCGCGACTTCCAGCTCACCATCAGCGGCTACACGGTTGGCGCCGACGCCACCTCCGGCGTGAAGCAGTTCTACGATTCCAAGACCAACGAGAACGAACTCGGCGACGCCGAACTGGACAAGGCCATCAAGGACCTCGCGTCCATCCAGGATGACGCCCAGCGCAACAAGGCCGCCATGGACGTCGAGAAGAAGCACATGGAGAAGTACTTCTCGATGGGCGTCATCATGAACGGCCCGCAGATCTACTTCGCCCGCACCGGCCTGGCCAACTACGGTGCAGCCCTGTTCCAGACCCCGGACTGGAGCGTCGTCGGCTGGCAGAAGAGCTAGCTCTGACAAGCACCACGCACTAACAAGCAGCACGGCCGAGGCCGGTGCCCCCGGAACCATCCGGGCGGCACCGGCCTCGTTCGTTTAGGCCCTGCCGGACAGGAGCCCGGTGCATGCCCAGCCGGTAGCCTTGGCACCATGAGCAACGATTCAACCCGGCCCATCCGCACCGCCGTCGCCGGTTTCGGCCTTTCGGGCAGCGTCTTCCACGCCCCGTTCATCGCCGCAAACCCGGCCTATTCGCTCGATGCCATTGCCACCTCCGACGCCGGCAGGAGATCTGCCGCCGCACACAGCTATCCGGCGGCCAGGATCGTCGACACCCCGGCCGATCTCCTCGAGCTCGCCGGCGAACTGGACCTGCTGGTGCTCGGCACGCCGCCCGCCACCCACTACCCACTCGCGAAAGCGGCGCTGGAAGCCGGCCTCGACGTCGTCGTCGACAAGCCCTTCGCTGTCAGCAGCGCCGAGGGGCAGGAGCTCATCGACCTGGCCGGGCGGCTGGGCCGGGTGCTCACGGTGTTCCAGAACCGGCGCTGGGACGGCGACTTCCTCACCGCTAAAGCGCTCATGGACACCGGAGCCTTCGGCACCGTGAGCCGCTTTGAGTCCCGCTTCGAGCGGTGGTCGCCCGACGTCCCCAAAGCATGGAAGGCGGCCGCAACGGCGGACGACGGCGGCGGGGTGCTGTTTGACCTCGGCACCCACCTGCTGGACCAGGCCGTGCAGCTTTTTGGGCCGGCCACGCTCATTCACGCTGAACTGGCGGCCCGGCGGCCCGGAGCCAAGGCGGACGACGACGTCTTCGTGGTCCTGCGGCACAGTTCCGGGGTGACCAGCCACCTGTGGATGAACATGCTGTGCGCCCAGCAGGGCCCGCGCTACCGCATCCTGGGCAGCGAGGGCGGTTTCACCAAGCACGGCGTGGACCCGCAGGAGCCGTACATCCTGGCCGGCGGAAGCCCGCTGGATGCCGACTACGGCGTGGAAGATCCGGACTGGGCCGGGCTGCTGGGGCGCGACGGGCACCTGGACCGGCTGCCCACCGAGCGCGGCGCCTATCCGGAGTTCTACCGGATCCTGGCCGCCAAGATCGCCGACGGCGGCGCCGGCTCGGCGCTGCCAGTCCCCGTCGACCCCGCCGGACCGCTCCAGGTGCTGCAGCTGATCGAGCAGGCCCGGTCCCTGGCCTAGGTTCTCGGCACGGTGCGGGCCTAAACAGCCATCGACTGCTCCGTAACTGCCGTTCTGGGGGTCCAAAAGGGCGGTTACGGAGCAGCCGATGAAGTGCCGCTACGCGGAGATGTGTTGGTTACACGGTGCCGGCTACGCGGAGACCAGCTCGTGCCAGTCGGCGACGAGGGGCAGGTTGTGCGCCTCGGAGACCGAGCGGTGGGCAACCTTGCCGCCGGCGATGTTCAGGCCGGCGGCCAGGGCGGCGTCGCGCTCAAACGCAGCCTTGACGCCCAGGTTCGCCAGCGAGACGGCGTAGCGCAGGGTGACGTTGGTCAGCGCGTACGTGGAGGTGTTCGGCACGGCGCCGGGCATGTTGGCGACGCAGTAGAAGATCGTGTTGTGGACCTTGTACGTCGGTTCCTGGTGCGTGGTGGGGTGCGTGTCCTCGAAGCAGCCGCCCTGGTCCACGGCGATGTCCACCAGCACGGAGCCGGGCTTCATCCGGGACACGAGCTCGTTGGTGACGAGCTTCGGGGCCTTGGCGCCGGGGATCAGGACCGAACCGATCACGAGGTCGGCGTCGACCACGGACTTCTCGATCTCGTAGGAGTTGGACGCGACTGTCTTCAGGCGGCCCTGGTACTGGGCGTCCAGTTCGCGCAGGCGGTTGATGTTGATGTCCAGGATGGTGACGTCGGCACCCAGGCCCAGGGCCATGGCGGCGGCGTTCGTGCCGGCAACACCGGCTCCGAGGACAACGACCTTGGCCGGACGGACGCCCGGGACGCCGCCGAGCAGCACACCCTTGCCGCCTGCCGGGGCCATCAGGGAGGTGGCGCCGACCTGTACGGACAGCCGGCCGGCAACCTCGGACATCGGTGCCAGCAGCGGCAGGGACCTGCCCTCCTGGACGGTCTCGTAGGCGATGGCGGTGACGCCGGAGTTGATCAGGGCCTGGGTCAGTTCCGGTTCGGCGGCCAGGTGCAGGTAGGTGAAGAGGATCAGGTCCTTGCGGAAGCGGTGGTATTCGGCCTTGACCGGTTCCTTGACCTTCAGCACCATGTCCGCGCGGCCCCAGACGTCGTCGGCTTCGGCGACGATCTCGGCGCCGGCGATCGCGTATTCCTCATCCGTGATGCCGGAGCCCAGGCCCGCGCCGCGCTCGACGAGGACCTCGTGGCCGTGGGTCCGGAATTCATGGACGCCGGCCGCCGTGATGGCGACGCGGAACTCGTTGTTCTTGATCTCTTTGGGTACGCCGATGATCATTTGTTAGCTCCAGTAGCTGGTGGCCTGGTGGGCCTGGATGAGCGGGGGATTCGTACTTCCAGAATAAATCCCGCTGTGAGGCACGCGACAGGTGCCGACACCGGGCGGTGGGCGCCCGCCGCGTCATTCCGGGGTTTTTCAAAACCGGGAATAGACATTTGTCGAGGGCGCGGACGTCAGGTGTCGGCTCGTGTCCGTCCCGGATGCATTCGCAGTGCGGCGGGCGGGGGCAGTAGTCTGGCAGGATGCAGCAGCAGGACGTGGAGCAGCTCGTGGAGCAGGTGGCGCAGCGACTGGGCCGCGGCCTCTCCCTCGAGGACCTTGACGGTCTGCTCCTCGCCTACAGCTCCAACCAATCCCACGCGGACCGCGTCCGGGTGAACTTCCTGCTCAGCAAGCGTGTCCCCGTGGATGTCATCGCGTGGCAGCTCTCCCACGGGATCGCGACGGCGGTCCGGCCGGTCGTCGTGCCGGCCAACGCGGACCTCGGCATGCTCGGGCGCGTGTGCGTGCCGCTGCTGGTGCGGGGCTTCCGGGTGGGGTACCTGTGGGTCCAGCTCGACGCCGAGGAGCCCAGTGCCGCGACCGTCCTGGGCCAGCTGCCGGACGTGGCGCCGGAGCTGGAGCAGCTGTCCTCCCTGCTGCTGGATTCCAACACGGCGGAGTCCGAGTTCCGGCGCCGGCGCGAGCAGGAGTTCCTTGCCGCGTGCGCCGGGGAGGCCAACGCGGCGGCGGCCGTCGCGGGCTGGAAAGAGGTCCAAGGCAAGGGGCCATGGCAGCTGGTGACCGTCCTGGACGCGGATGGCTGGGCCGGGGGCTCGGATCCCATCGCCGACACGCTTATTCACCGCTCCGCGGCGCTGCAGGCGACCATCGGGGTAGACGCCGCACTGTTCAGCGCCGGCACGGAGACCCATGCGGTGGTGCTCTTCAAGGAATCCACGGGACGCGCCGACCACGCCCAGGTGCTGGTCCACTACCAGCTCGAACTCGCCAAACGCTCCGGGCGCACGGTCCGGCGGATCATCCTTGGCACGTCCGAGGGATTCGCCAAGCCGCGGGAACTGGCCGAGGCCTACCGGCAGTCACGGCAGGCGGCCCAGGCCGCGGCGGTGGATCCCCAGCTGGGCGAGCTCGTCGACTGCCGGGCCACCGGCGTCTACCAGCTCCTGGCCTCGGCGGGCGGCGGCGCGGGAGCCTGGGCAGACGCGGGTTCCGTGTATTTCCGCCTCCTCGAGGACCATGACCGCAACCACGAGCTGCTGCCCGTGCTGGAGCTGTTCTACGACAACGACGGCTCGGTCCAGGAGGTCGCGGCCAAACTGCACCTGCACCGGAGCAGCATCTACAACCGGCTCGGCCGGATCCGCCAGCTGCTGGGCGTGGACCCGTTGAAGGGAATGGTGCGGCTGGAACTGCATGCCGGGCTCAAGGCGCGGCGCTGGGCTGGCCGGCCCAGAATCTAGCGGCGCGCTTAGCCCTCGCGCTTGGAGGGGTCGGCGTCGAGGGCCGGCTTCGCATCGTGGCCAGCGTCCTGGCCGGGGCCGGCGATGCCGGCGGCACTGCGGCGGCGGGAAATCCGGCTGTCCACCCAGAGCGACACCGCTACGAAAGCGACGCCGCTGGCCAAATACGTGGCGGTGTTGTTCAGGCCCATCGCGGTTCCGAAGATGCCAGCGAGCAGCATAGCGGCGATCCCTGCCACGATGTGCCACCCTCTGAATTTACCCACATTCCAAGCTTATCCCGCGGGATATCAGTGCTTCCGCGCCGGACAGGGATCGTTGCTTGATCCTTATCACTGCTTCATGAAGCACCGGCAGCCTCGTCATCCTGGCCGGCCGGCGTCCCGGCGCCCGCACCATTCTTCTTCTGCGTTTCGAGCCACGCCATGATGTCGGCCAGCCGGATCCGGCGGTGCGTTCCGCGGTACTCCACCGGGATCTCGCCGCGGTCGGTCATGTTCCGCAGATATGTGTGCGAGATTCCCGCAAGCTCCGCGGCCCGGGACGTCGTCAGCATTTCCTCGACGCTGCTGACCGTCACGGCCTCGCCGCGGCTGAAGCGGCCCAGCAGATCGACGACGGCGTCCCGCGCCGCGGGCGGCAGCCGGTGGACGGTGCCGTCCACGAACACCGTAATGTCGTGGCTGCCGTCGAGGGCGTACCTGAGGTTCTGCGCATCCTCGGCCGGGAGGCCGGCCGTCACCCGGGGGGCTATCAGTGCCATGAGTGCATCCTAGCGGCAGCCGCTACAGCCCAAGGTCCTCCAGTACCGGCAGTTTTGCCCGCACCCAGGCCCGGGCCTCCGTAGCGCTCGGCGCGGACAAGGCCAGCTTGGCCAGCTCCCGCGCTTCAGCCAGGGTGACGGTCTTCAGCACGGCGGCGACGGCCGCGATGGAACGCGCCGTCATGGACAGCGTGGTGACGCCCAGCCCCGTGAGGACGACGGCGAGGGCAGGGTCCGCCGCGGCCTCACCGCACACGCCCACCGGCTTGTTGTGGCCCTCGGCCGCGGAACCTTCCACGGTCAGGCCCACGAGCCGCAGTACGGCCGGCTGCCAGGGGGTGTTCAGGGCGGCCAGCGGGCCGAGCTGGCGGTCGGCTGCCATGGCGTACTGGGTGAGGTCATTGGTGCCCAGGCTGGCGAAGCCAACCTCGCGGAGGATGGCCTCGGCCGTCAGCGCCGCCGACGGGACCTCCACCATGACGCCGGGCGTCTTGATCCCTGCCGCACTGCACAGCGAGGCAAAGCGGGCCGCTTCCTCAGCGGTGGAAATCATCGGGGCCATCACCCAGACATCGGCCTCGGATGCTTTCTCCGCCAGGGCAATGGCCTGCAGCTGGCGCTCCAGGACCCCCGGCGTGGTGAAATCGGTCCGGTAGCCGCGGACGCCCAGGGCGGGGTTGGGCTCGGTGGCGTCCGTCAGGAACGGCAGCGGCTTGTCCGCGCCGGCGTCGAGCGTGCGAAGCACCACTTTCTTGCCCGGGAAGGCGTCGAAGACGCCCTGGTAGGCGGCGGCCTGCTCCTCCACGGTCGGTTCGGTGTCCCGCTCCAGGAAGCAGAACTCGGTCCGGAACAGTCCCACGCCCTGGGCGTTCAGGCCTGCCGCGGCCACGGCGTCCTTGGCGCCGCCGACGTTGGCCAGGAGCGGCACGAGGTGGCCGTCCGCCGTCGTGCCGGTCCCGTCAAAGGCGGCGAGCAGCGAGGCGGTGGCGGCCCAGTGAGCTGCGGCCGCGCGCTGGGACTCGTCCGGGTTCGCGGTGATGAGCCCGGCCGCGCCGTCCACGTACACCTCGGTGCCGTCGGCGAGTTCGTCGACCCCGACTGCGGCGACCACGGCGGGCAGACCCAGTGACCGGGCGATGATCGCGGTGTGGGACTGCGGTCCGCCGCCGGCGGTGACGAGGGCCAGGACCTTTTCCGGATCCAGGGTGGCGGTATCGGCCGGGGCCAGGTCCTCGGCGATGAGGATGAACGGGGTGGCGGACACGGGAATGCCCGGCGCGGGGACTCCGCGCAGTTCCGCCACGATCCGGGAGCGGACATCCAGGACGTCCGTGGCGCGCTCGGCCATGTAGCCGCCCAGGTTGTGCAGCATTTCCGAGACCGAGGCGCCGGCTTCCCAGATTGCCCGCTGCCCGGAGGTGCCGCGGCCGATCAGTTTGGTTGCGGATTTGAGCAGCATGGTGTCAGTGGCCATGAGGGCCGTGGCCTCGAGGACGGCCTTGCCGTCGCCCGAGACGGTCTCGGAGCGGGCCTTCAGTTCGTCGTGGACGGATTTCGCCGCGGCTTTCAGCGCCGCAGTCGCGTCCTCCGCCGTGACGCCGGCGGGAAGCTGCTCTCCGGCGGGCGGTTCGCTGATCGGTTTGGGCATCTGCCGGACGGTGCCGATGATGCGGCCGGGGCTAACGCCTACTCCTGGGAAGTTCTGCACTGAAGGTCCTCATATTCTGTCGTAGGCCAGTGGCCACTAAGCCGGTAAACCAGGTGCCGCAGCGACCCTGCTGATCATTTGCGCCTGCGGCTGACGGCTACGGCAGCGGGCGGGTCACGGCACCTGAAAAAATTGTATGTGATGCAGTTCATATAGCGTTGCTATAGGTGCTAGGGTAGCGGTTATGAGTATCGATGGCCAGCTACCACCCAAAGCCCGGCTGCTGCGTGCGGCCGCCGAGCTGCTGGCCAACTCCGGCGGATCCGCAGTCTCGACCCGCCAGATCACGCAGCTGGCCGGTGTCACGGCACCGACCCTCTACCACCACTTTGGTGACAAAGAAGGGCTGTTCGACGCCGTCGTCGCAGCAGGTTTCGACGAATATGTCGCGGGCGAACGGGACTTCGCGCCCTCTGGCCAGCCTCTGGAGGACATCCGGAGGATGTGGGACAACCATGTCCAGTTCGGGCTGAAACAGCCGGAACTGTACCTCGTCATGTTCGGCAATATCCGCCCTGAGAGCCGCCCGGCCATCGTCGCCGATGCCGAGGCCCTCATGGAGGAAATGCTGAACAAGGCGGCTGTCTCCGGCCAGCTCAACGTCCCGCCCAAGGAGGCGGCCAGGTCCATCCTGGCGGCCAATGTGGGCATGACCCTCATGCTGATCGCGGAAAAGGTGCCGGAGCGGAACCTCGAGCTCTCCGCCATGACCCGCGACGCCATGATCTTTGCGGTTTCCACCGAGCAGGCCCGGGACAACGGTTCTGTGGACAGCGGAAAGTCCTCAGTGGTTGTGGCGGCCATCGCATTGAACGCAGCCCTCCAGGCGTCCCACTCGGACCAGCTCTCCAGCTCGGAACTCAAACTCTTCCTCGAATGGCTCCACCGGATCTCCAACAGCTCCACCAGCTAGCTCGGCGAAATTATCGGACCATCCTGCAATGCAGCGGGAACGACGGTTAGGAACTCACATGGCAACAGAGACAGTTGCGAAACCACGCACCAGCATGCGCGTACACGTCCAGAAATTCGGGACGTTCCTGTCCGGAATGATCATGCCCAACATCGGCGCCTTCATCGCCTGGGGCTTCATCACGGCGCTTTTCATCCCGGCCGGCTTCTTCCCCAATGCGGAGCTCGGCAAGCTTGTCGGGCCCATGATCACGTACATGCTCCCGCTGCTGATCGGCTACACCGGCGGCCGGATGGTCTACGGCGTGCGCGGCGGCGTGGTGGGCGCGGTGGCCACCATGGGCGTCATCGTCGGTACCGACATCCCCATGTTCATCGGCGCCATGATCCTTGGCCCGCTCACTGCCTGGATCATGATGAAGCTGGACAAGATCTGGGAAGGCCGCGTCAAGCCCGGCTTCGAAATGCTGATCGACAACTTCTCGGCAGGCATCGTTGCCGCCGCCATGGCGGTCGTCGGCATGCTGGTGGTCGGCCCGATCGTGAAGGCCTTCAGCAATGGCGCCAGCGCCGTGGTCGAATTCCTGGTCACCAACGGCCTGCTGCCCTTCACTAGCATCTTCATCGAGCCCGCAAAGGTCCTGTTCCTCAACAACGCCGTTAACCACGGCATCCTCACCCCGCTGGGCACGCAGCAGGCGCTCGAGCAGGGCAAGTCCATCCTGTTCCTGCTTGAAGCCAACCCCGGTCCGGGCTTCGGCATCCTGCTCGCCTTTTCCTTCTTCGGCAAGGGCCTGGCCAAGGCGTCCGCGCCGGGCGCAGCCGTGATCCAGTTCGTCGGCGGTATCCATGAGATCTACTTCCCGTACGTCCTGATGAAGCCGATGACGATCTTCGCCGCAATCGGCGGCGGCATGACCGGCATCTTTACGCTCGTGGTCACCGGTGCCGGACTCCGGTCCCCGGCAGCCCCGGGCAGCATCATCGCGGTCTACGCCTCCACGGCACGCGACAGCTACGTCGGCGTGACGCTCTCCGTCCTCTTTGCCACCACCGTGTCCTTCCTGATCGCCTCGGTGGTCCTGAAAGCCAGCAAGGCGCCCGCCGAAGACGACCTCGATCAGGCCACCCACCGGATGGAGGCCCTGAAGGGCAAGAAGAGCTCGGTGTCCGCAGCCCTGATCGGTGAGGGCGTGGGCGCCAGCGGCGTCGCCGTCCTCGCCACCCCGATCAAGAACATCGTCTTTGCCTGCGACGCCGGCATGGGCTCCAGCGCGATGGGCGCCTCGGTGCTCCGCAACAAGATCAAGGCCGCCGGATTCACGGACGTCAAGGTCACCAACTCCGCGATCGCCAACCTGACCGACACGTACGACGTCGTCATCACCCACCAGGACCTGACCGAACGGGCCAAGCCCGCGACCGCCAGCGCCGTACATGTCTCTGTGGACAACTTCATGAACAGCCCGCGGTACGACGAGATCGTGGAACTGGTCGAGGCCAGCAACACGGAAGCCGGCACCACGGACGCGGCCCCTGCCGCGGCCGCCGCCGGCACCGCCCCCGCGGCCGCCGAGGCAGAAGCCGAGGAGGGTCCCGCCGGCATCCTGGTGGCCGAAAGCGTCGTCCTCAACGGCCATGCGACCACGCGGGACGCCGCGATCGACGAGGCCGGGCAGCTTCTGCTGGACCGCGGCGCCGTCGACTCCGGCTACGTGGACGCCATGCACGAACGCGAGGAATCGGTCTCCACGTACATGGGCAGCTTCCTGGCCATCCCGCACGGCACCAATGCCGCGAAGGACCACATCATGAAGTCGGCGGTCTCCGTTATCCGCTACCCGAACGGCATCGACTGGAACGGCAAGGAAGTGAAGTTCGTCGTCGGTGTGGCCGGCGTCAACAACGAACACCTGCACATCCTGTCCTCAATCGCCAAGGTCTTCACCAACAAGGCCCAGGTGGCCCAGCTCGAGGCGGCCACCACGGTTGACGAAGTGCTGGCCCTGTTCGGAAAGGTCAACTCCTAGTGAAGGCTGTTCATTTCGGAGCCGGAAACATCGGGCGCGGCTTCGTGGGCCTGCTGCTGCACGACGCAGGGTACGAGGTGGTGTTCGCCGACGTCGCGGACGCCCTCATCACCGAGCTGGCCGCCGCGGACAGCTACGAGGTCCACGAAGTGGGAGAGAACCCCGCAGTCCGTACCGTCAACAACTTCCGGGCGCTGAACTCCGGCACCCAGGAGGCCGACGTCGTCGCGGAAATCGCGACGGCGGACATCGTCACCACCGCCGTGGGGCCGCACATCCTGAAGTTCGTGGCGCCCGTGATCGCCAAGGGGATTGCTGCCCGTGCCGCCGGGCTGGCGCCGCTGCAGGTGATGGCGTGCGAGAACGCGATCAACGCGACGGACATCCTGAAGTCCGAGGTCGTTGCCCAGTGGGATCCGGCCGCGGGCGCCCTGGCCGCGGCCGCCGTGTTTGCCAACACGGCGGTGGACCGGATTGTGCCGAACCAGGAGGCCGGGCAGGGCCTGGACGTCACGGTGGAGACGTTCTATGAGTGGGTGATCGACCGTACCCCGTTCGCCGGGAACGAGCCGGTGGTCCCGGGCGCGACGTTCGTTGACGATCTGGAACCGTATATCGAGCGGAAGCTGTTCACCGTCAACACGGGGCATGCGGCGGCGGCCTACTTCGGATTCGAGGCCGGCCTGGGCAAGATTTCCGAGGCCATGGCCGACCAGGACGTCGCGGCCGATGTGCGCGCCGTCCTGGACGAAACCAAGGAGCTGCTGGTGGCCAAGCACGGCTTCAACCGGGCCGAGCAGGAGGCGTACGTGGAAAAAATCCTGGGCCGCTTCTCGAACCCGCACCTGCCGGACACCGTCACCCGGGTGGGCCGTGCCCCGCTGCGCAAACTCAGCCGGCATGAGCGCTTCATCGGTCCCGCTGCCGAGCTGGCCGAACGCGGAATTGTCCCCGAGGCGCTTCTCGGGGCCATCGCCGCGGCCCTGCGCTTCAGTGATCCGGCCGACGCCGAGGCCGTGGAGCTGGCGAAAATCCTCTCCGCGTCCACGCCGGACGAGGCCACGGAGAAGATCACTGGCCTGCCGGCGGACCACCCGCTCTTTGCCGCCGTGTCCTCCCTCATCGAGGAGGCCAAAGCGGTCGTCTAGCCGCTCCAGCCCAACGACGCTCCCTCAGATCGCGCGGGTTTTTGGGCGACGCTCCCTCAGATGATTGTCCGATACACGGACCCTCCCTCACTTCTGGTGAGGGAGGGTCTGTGTTTTTGACGCGAAAAGTGAGGGAGGGACGGATGTTGACCATTAGGTTGCCTAACTGTTAGGCTACCTAACTATGAACGCCAGTCAACCGGCTGACCCCGGCCTCCTCGCTCTCGCCGAGGACTTCCGCGAGGCCCTCCGCCACAGTATCTACCTCGTCCGCCGGCTGGACGCCGACGGCGAACTCAGCGCCGCCCAGCTCAGCATGCTCAAGATGCTGTTGGACGCCGGGACCGCCGCAGGCGGTGTGCGGGTGGGCGAAATCGCCCGGAACCTCGGCGTCAAGGTGCCCAGTGCCACCGAGCAGATCATCAAGCTCGAACGCGCCGGCCTCGCCCGGCGCGAGCCGGACCCCGACGATTCCCGCGCCGTCCGGGTCACCCTCACGGACGCCGGCCTCGCCGCCGTCGCATCCGCCAACGAGCGCCGCAACACCGTCATGGCCGGCGTCCTCTCGTCCCTTTCGGGCGAAGACCGCGCCGCCCTCGCGGCCGCCCTCCCGGTCATCGGCAGGATCAACGCGACGCTCCTGGCCTGATCTTCACCCAACAATTCCAATCCCTTAGGAGTGCCCCCATGCACGGCCAGCCCGCCGACACCCTGCCGGCAGCGGAAGTAACCCTCGAGGCCGAGAAGGCCTCACTGCTCAAACAGCCCAAGGCGGTGTGGGCCACGGCCCTCGCGGCAGTGTTCGCCTTCATGGGGATCGGGCTGGTGGACCCCATCCTGCCGGCGATCGCCAAGAACCTGGACGCCTCGCCGAGCCAGGTGTCGCTGCTCTTCACAAGCTATTTCCTGGTGACCGCAGTCGCCATGCTGATCACCGGCTACGTCTCCTCCCGGATCGGCGGGAAGCGGACGCTCCTGATCGGGCTGGCGGTCATCGTCGTGTTCGCCTCCCTGTCCGGCACGTCGGGCAGCGTGGCTGAGCTCATCGGCTTCCGCGCCGGCTGGGGGCTGGGCAACGCCCTGTTCGTGGCCACGGCGCTGGCCGTGATTGTCGGCGTCGCAAGTGGCGGCGCCGGCACGGCGATCATCCTTTACGAGGCCGCGCTCGGCCTGGGCATTTCCCTCGGCCCGCTCCTGGGCGCACTGCTGGGCGGCTGGCAGTGGCGCGCCCCGTTCTTCGGCACGGCTGTGCTGATGGCCTCCGCATTCATCGCGCTGATTGCCCTGCTGCCCAAGACGCCGCTGCCCGAGCGGAAAGTCCGGCTCCGGGATCCGCTGCTGGCCCTCGGACACAAGGGGCTGCGGACGACTGCGGCCAGCGGCCTGTTCTACAACTACGGCTTCTTCACCGTCCTCGCCTTCACGCCGTTCATCCTCGGCATGGACGCCTACGGGATCGGCGGGGTGTTCTTCGGCTGGGGTGTGGCCGTCGCGGTCTTCTCAGTGTTTGCCGCCCCCGTGCTGCAGAACCGCTTCGKAGCGGTCCAGGTCCTCACCGGCACCCTGGTCCTGCTGATGCTCGACCTTGTGGGACTGGGCCTGGCCGCCGGGCACTCGGTGCCGGCCGTCGTCGTCCTCGTGGTCATTTCCGGGGCGCTCCTGGGCATCAACAACACCATCTACACGGAGTTGGCCATGGGCGTGTCCGACTCGCCGCGGCCGGTGGCCTCGGCCGGCTACAACTTCGTGCGCTGGATGGGCGGCGCCCTGGCACCGTTTGCCGCGGCGCAGCTGGGCGAGCACTTCGGTCCGCAGGTGCCCTTCTTCGCCGGCGCGCTGGCCATGGTGGCCGCCATTGCCGTCGTCTTCGGCGGACGCCGCTACCTGGCGGCGCACGAGCCGCACGTGGTGTAGCAACGCCCGGTGTTGTGCAGAACCCGCTGAGGTCACAAAGAACGCCCATGCTTCCGAGGAAGCATGGGCGTTCTTTGTCGGAACGCTGAAGGCGCGGCGGGCCTCACAGAAGCGCCGGCTCAGGCCCTGGCGGACTCTTTCGCGGATTCCTTGGCGGCTTCCTTTGCGGATCCCTTGGGTACGAACAGGGTTTCGGCCTGCTCCAGGGACATGCCGTTGGTCTCCGGGACCTTGAACATGACGAAGAAGAAAGACGCCGCCGCGAACAGCGCGTACATGGCGTACGTCAGCGGCAGGGAGGCCGCGGCCATGACCGGGAAGCTCAGGGTGATGGCGAAGTTGGCGATCCACTGCGCGGCCGCGGCCAGGCCCAGGGCCCGGGCGCGGATCCGGGACGGGAAGATCTCCCCCAGCAGTACCCACACCAGCGGGCCCCAGGAGGCGCCGAAGCTGATGACGAAGACGTTGGCGGCGACCAGCGCCGCTGGCCCCCACGCACCCGGCAGCGAGATCGCGTCGCCGGACCCGGTGGCCGAGCCGAAGGCCAGCGCCATGGTGCCCAGCGAGAGGGCCATGCCGATGGAGCCGGCCAGCATGATCGGACGGCGACCGATCCGGTCCACCAGGGCGATTGCCACGAGCGTGACCAGGATGTTGGTGACGGCGGTGGCCACGGAGATGGTGAGCGAATCCTTTTCCTGGAAGCCCACTGCCTTCCACAGCGTGGTGGAGTAGTAGAAGATCACGTTGATGCCGACGAACTGCTGCAGCACGGACAGGATGATACCGATCCAGACCACCGGCTGCAGGCCCAGGGCCTTGCCGCGCAGGGATCCCTTCTGGCCGGCGAGCTTGTCCTCGTCGATGGCCTTCTTGATGTCGCGCAGGTGCCGGTCCGAGTCATCGTCCGGGGCGATCGAATTGAAGACCCTGAGGGCCTCCTCGTCCTTGCCCTGGAACACCAGGAACCGCGGCGATTCGGGCAGGGTGAAGGCGATCCAGCCGTAGACGACCGCGGGGACGGCGGCGGCCATGAACATCCAGCGCCAGGCTTCCAAACCAAGCCACAGGGCCTGGTCCGCGCCGCCGGCCGACGTCGCGAACACGGCGTCGGAGAGCAGGGCGGCGAAGATGCCGGTGGTGATCGCCAGCTGCTGCAGCGAGGCCAGGCGGCCCCGGACGTGGCGGGGGGAAATTTCGGAAATGTAGGCCGGCGCGATCACCGAGGCCAGGCCGATGCCGAGCCCGCCCACCAGGCGCCAGAAGATCAGGTCCCAGACGCCGAACGCGAACCCGGTGCCGATGGCGCTGACGAGGAACAGCAGCGCGCCCAGCTTCATGGCCGGGATCCGGCCGTAGCGGTCGGCGATCTTGCCGGCCAGGTAGGCCCCTGCCGCGCAGCCGAGGAGGGCCACGGCGACGGCGAAGCCGGTCACAGCCTCGCTGAGGGCGAACTCGTCCTTGATTGCGTCGACGGCGCCGTTGACGACGGAGGAGTCAAAGCCGAAGAGGAAGCCGCCGACGGCGCCCGCTACGGCCAGCCAAATGACCCTTTTTGGGATCTTGGCGGCGGTCTGGTCATGGGTGGTGGTCATACGGCTCCCTTGGCAGTTCGCGGTCCACGGCCTTCGCCGCAACTACCCAGTCTTGCACCCGACCCGGCGTGCCCCCTGTCACAACCACCGGAAAGTGAGACGAAACATACACTTTGCCGCTGCTGCGGCTGAGGACAGACGACGACGGCCGGCAGTCCAGAAAGACTGCCGGCCGTCGTCGTGTTCCAGACCTCGGGATCGCCTAGTGGGCGGCGGCCACGGCGCCCTCCCGGGCAACCGCCTTCGGGTCCGTGAGCTTCTTGTTCGGCAGGGCGAACGTGATCAGGAAGGCGATGCCGGTGAGCACGGCGGCCGTGAGCATGACGGCGTCGATCGACTGCGCGAAGCCCTCGACGATGGGACGGGTGAGCGTCGGGTTGGCCGTGTGCAGCCAGCTGGTGTCGTTCAGCGAGTCGTTGCTGGCGCCGTTCTTGAAGAAGTCGTAGAGCTGAGCGTTGGCCGGGTCGGCGGCCACGGCCGGATCCTTGAGCACCTTGAGGTAATCAGCATTCTGCGCGGCGTCCTTCATGCCCGTGGCGATCTTGTCCGCCGCGAGGCTGAAAAGCATCGAGATGAACACGGCAGTGCCAACAGCGCCGCCCATGGAACGGAAGAACGCGGCGGAGGAAGTGCCCACGCCCATGTCCTTCGAGGGCACGGAGACCTGCATGGCCAGCGTCAGCGGCTGCATGCAGAAGCCGAGTCCCAGGCCAAAGAACACGGCGATGGCGCCGGGGACCCACAGTGGGGTGTCCACGCCGAGGGAGAGGCCCATGACGACGGCGGCCACCGTCAGCGTAGCGGTGCCAAGGATCGGGAAGATCCGGTAGGTGCCCGAGGCCGAGATGGTCCGGCCCGCTGTGATGGAGCCGGTGAGGATGCCCACGGTGAAGGTGATCATCATGAGGCCGGCCTCGGTGGGGGTCAGGCCCTTGACCAGCTGCAGGTACATGGGCAGCATCGCGATGGCGCCGAACATGCCGATGCCGATGATGAAGTTCAGCAGCGAGGACAGGCCGAAGGTGATGTTCTGGAACAGTCGGAGCGGGATCAGCGCGTAGTCGGCGGCGTGCCGTTCGGCAAGCAGGAACGCGATGATACCCACGACGCCGAGCCCGTAGCAGAGGTAGGAGTTCGCGGAGCTCCAGCCCCAGGTGCGGCCCTGTTCGGCCACGAGGAGGAGCGGCACAATGGCCAGCGTGATGGCCGCGGCGCCCCAGTAGTCGATCTTCTGCTTCACGTGCTTGGCGGGGAGGTGCAGGTACATGAACACCACTGTGAGGGCCGCGAGACCGATCGGGATGTTGATCAGGAACACCCAGCGCCAGCCGTCGATCCCGAGGATGGTTTCGGTGCCCGCGAAGGCGCCGCCGATCACCGGGCCCAGGACGGAGGAGATGCCGAAGACCGACATGAAGTAGCCCTGGTACTTGGCCCGGTCCTTGAGCGGCACGATGTCGCCGATGATGGTCAGGGCGAGGGCCAGGAGGCCGCCGGCGCCCATGCCCTGGATGCCGCGGGCAATGGCGAGTTCGGTCATCGAGTGGACCGAGCCGGCATAGAGCGAACCGGCGAGGAAGATCACGATGGCGATGAGATACAGCGGGCGGCGCCCGAAGATGTCACTGAGCTTGCCGTAGAGCGGCGTGCTCACCGTGGAGGTGATGAGGTAGGCGGTGGTGGCCCAGGCCTGCAGGGAGAGGCCGTCGAGGTCATTGGCGATCGTGTAGATCGAGGTGGACACGATTGTCTGGTCCAGCGAAGACAGGAACATGCCGAGCATGAGTCCCACCATGACGGTGATGGTCTGACGGTGGGTCAGGACCTCTCCCGCGGCGCGCACGGAGGTGGTTTTGGACATGACTGCTCCAAGGTGAAGTGGGGGATTAAGCGGATAGTTGCTTTCAGTAACTATGTTACTGGCTGAATTGTTCCCGCCACTACCTCGGGGAGAAGAAAGTCCTTACCGTTCGACCAGGATCCCGTCCGGATCGCACCAGATCATCACGCCCGGGCGGATGGCCACGCCGTCGATCTCCAGAGGCACGTCGATTGCCCCGGCGCCGTCCTTGGCGCTCTTGCGCGGGTTGCTGCCCAGTGCCTTGACCCCGAGCGGCAGCGCCGCGATGGCGAGCCGGTCCCGGATGGCACCGTTGATGACGACGCCGGCCCAGCCGTTCGCGACGGCGCTCGCCGCGATCATGTCCCCCATCAGTGCCGTGCGGAGGGAACCGGCGCCGTCGACCACCAGGACGGAGCCGTGGCCGGGAGTGGCCAGCACGGTCTTGACCAGCGCGTTGTCCTCAAAGCAGCGAATGGTCCGGACCGGTCCGCTGAAATGCGTGTGCCCGCCCAGGGACTGGAACTGCACCGACACGGATTCCAGCTCCCCGCCGCGCTCGTCGTAAAGGTCTGCAGTATTCAGGGCGGAAGCGTTCACAGTGACTCCTTGCGTGTTTACGGGATGACATGGCAGAGCGGGTTGGCAGTGTGTTTCATGATCGAGACTCGCACATTGCGCCCAGATCCGCCGAGTCCCGGTAGTCTGGCTGCGCACTGATACATATGCCTGAGCATCAGTTCCAGGGGGAGCCATGAGCATGTCCGATACCACCGCGCCGGCGCTCGCCGAACCCGAACGCCGCGTCCGGCCTGTCTGGACGGCAGGGGTGGTGCTGGTCAACGTCGGCATCAACGCGGCATTCTTCGGCCCGCTCCAGGTGCTCCTCGGCCAGCAGGCGGCAGCCTTTAGCGAACCGGACAAGGAAGCCATCCTCGCCCTCGTGACGGGTGCGGGGGCGGCCGTGTCCCTGGTGGCCAATCCCCTCTTCGGCGCCTTCAGCGACCGGACCACCGCGCGCCGGGGGCGGCGGGTGCCGTGGGTGCTCTTCGGTGCCGTCCTGGGTGCCGCGGCCCTGATCGCGCTGGCGGGCGCCCCGGGCGTTGCCGCCATGACGCTGCTCTGGTGCCTCGTCCAGGCCGGCTGCAACGGCGCCTATGCGGCCATCACGGCGGCCATCCCGGACCGCGTGCCGGTACCCCAGCGCGGCATGGTCGGCGGCCTTGCCGCCATGGGCCAGACAGCGGGAGTCCTGGCAGGGGCGGCGATCGCCGCCGCCGTCGCCGGAAACTTCGCCGCGGGGTATGTTGTCTGCGCGGTGGCGCTGCTCGCCGGCGTCGTGCTCTATTACTTCAAGAACGACGACGTTCCGCTGCCTGCGCAGGCCCGTCCGCCGTTCAGCCTGGGCGGCTTTGTGCGGGGTTTTTGGATTTCCCCGGCCCGCCATCCGGATTTTGCCTGGGCCTGGCTGACTCGGCTCCTGGTGAACATCGGCAACCATATGGTCACCCTCTATCTGCTGTTCTTCCTCAACGACGCCGTCCGCGTCCGCGAAACCCAGGGTATCGAGCCCGAGTTTGGCGTCCTGATCCTCACGGGCCTGTATGCGGTCATGGTGATCATCACCAGCGTGGTCGGCGGCCGGCTGAGCGACCGCCTGGGCCGCCGGAAGCCGCTGGTCATCATCTCATCCGCCGTGATCGCCGCAGCCTCCCTCATTCTTGCCTTCGCCCCCACCTGGCCGGGTGCGCTGATCGGCGCGTCCGTGCTCGGCATCGGCTTCGGCTGCTATCTGGCGGTGGACTTTGCCCTCATTACCCAGGTGCTGCCCACGGCCCTGAACCGGGGCAGGGATCTTGGCGTCATCAACATTGCCAACTCGCTGCCGCAAGTGCTCGCCCCGCTGATCGCGTACCCCTTTGTTGCCTTCTGGGGCGGCTATGTGGCGCTGTACGTGGCGGCCGCCGTGATTGGGCTTCTGGGGGCCGTGTTCGTGGTGAAGATCAAGGGCGTGGACTGAGCCGCCCGCGTTCCGTACAGGGGGCTTCGGCGCCCCGGTCTACTCGCCGGGCGCCCGGATTCGTGGCGTATAGTGGACGGCAATTGCCGCGGCAGCGCGGTGGGCGGATCGCGCCCGGCTGCCGAGAAAAACGACCCCCCGGAACGCTGCTGATGCCTGATTTTCACTCAGATCTTCCACCGATGGCCCCTCCACCCACTCTGCCCCGGCAGCGGCTCCGTTACGTGCGGATCCTTGATGTCGCCGCGGGGTTTGCCCGCAAAGGCCTGGACTCCGTGGTCCTGTCCGAGGTGGCGGCCAAGGCGGACGTGCCACTGGGGACGCTGTACCGCTACTTCCCGTCGGCCACCCAACTGGTCCTGGCGCTGTACCGCAAGCAACTGGGCGAACTGCTCGCGGGGAGCTCGCCGGCGGCCGGCAAGGTGGCGGCCCAGGCCCTCGCGGGAGTGGTGATGGAGATCTTCCACATGCGCCTGATGCAGCCCGCCGTGGAGCAGTCCCTCAACCGGGCGGTCTACGTCAAGGACAACGACACAACGCGGCTGCTGCGCGAGATCGATGCGACGGCCGAGAAGGCAGTCACTGCGGCGTGCGGCGACCCGGCAGTGGCCCGGGTCCTGCTGCTCACGGTTACGGGCCTGGTCCAGGCCGTCCGCTGCCGCCGGCTGTCCCTCTTCGAAGCGGAGGAGGACCTGAAGAAGGCTTGTTCCCTCCTGCAGCGGGCCCCGCAGGCCGCGTAACTGGTCTAGACCAGCGGCCCGGAATATGCCCTCCCGCGTGTGATCCGGGTCACATATTCTGGAGGGGAAACGTTTCACCACGGGGTGGTAACGCTCCCGGCGGGCGTAACGGGCGCGATGCCCTGTTTACCATTGCTGGACCGGAGCCGGCTGACGCCAGCAATTCGGGGAAACACCGGCGACCGCCACCTCTGGTCGCCGCCGCCCCTGCCAGACCAACTTGAGCATCCTTGCTTGAGCTTCCATGAGCCGTGCGCCCACGGTGAGCCCCAGGAGACAACGACGTGTCCACTGAAACGATCATTCCCGCCGATTCCACCTCCCCGGCTGAGGCAGTAGCCGTGCTCAGCGACGAGGAAATCTTCGCATCCCACGAGGGCGGCAAGCTGTCGATTTCCAGCACCGTCCCGCTTGCCAGCAAGCGCGACCTCTCCATCGCCTACACACCTGGTGTCGCCCAGGTCAGCCGCGCCATCCACGCCAACCCGGAGCTCGCCAAGACGCTCACGTGGGCCCAGCGCCTCGTGGTGGTGGTCAGCGACGGCACGGCCGTGCTGGGGCTGGGCAACATCGGCGCCAGCGCCTCGCTGCCCGTGATGGAGGGCAAGTCCGCGCTGTTCAAGGCCTTTGGCGAACTCGACTCCATACCGCTGGTCCTCAACACCACGAACGTCGACGAAATCATCGAGACTCTTGTCCGGCTGCGCCCCAGTTTCGGCGCCGTCAACCTTGAGGACATCGCCGCGCCCCGCTGCTTCGAGCTCGAGGAGAAACTCATCGAGGCGCTGGACTGCCCGGTCATGCACGATGACCAGCACGGCACCGCCGTCGTAGTCCTCGCCGCCCTGACCAACGCCGCCAAGGTGACCGGCCGGACCCTCGACAGCCTGCGTGTGGTGGTCTCCGGCGCCGGGGCCGCCGGGATCGCGGTCGCCGAAATCCTGCTGACGGCCGGGATCGGCGACGTCGTCCTCCTGGACTCCCGCGGCACCATCAACAAGGACCGCGCGGACATCGCCGCCGATCCGGCCAGCAAGAAGGCCCAGCTCGCCGCCCGCAGCAACCCGCGTGGCGTGACAGGCGGCCCGGGGGAGGCGCTGCTCGGCGCCGACGTGTTTGTCGGGGTCTCCTCTTCGAAGCTGGACGAGGAGCACCTCAAGCTGATGAACCACAGCTCGATCGTGTTTGCCCTGTCGAACCCGGACCCGGAAGTCCTGCCGGAGGTCGCGGGCAAGTACGCGGCCGTCGTCGCCACCGGACGCAGCGACTTCCCGAACCAGATCAACAATGTCCTGGCCTTCCCCGGCATTTTCCGCGGCGCCCTCGACGCCGGCGCCCGCCGGATCACGCCGGCCATGAAGCTCGCCGCGGCCCGGGCCATCGCGGAACTGGCCGAGGATGACCTTTCGGCGGACTACATCGTGCCCAGCCCGCTGGATCCGCGCGTGGCCCCGGCTGTCTCCGCGGCAGTCGCCGTAGCGGTGGCTGCCGAGTAGCCGGACCGCGTCAGAAAACATCCGACACCGGACGACGACGGCGGCGCTTCCCTAGGGGGAGCGTCGCCGCTGTCGTTCGGCGGGAAACCACCAGCACTCCGTCCGGGATCCGGAAAACTCAAGCCAGAGGGCCAGCTCTGTCCGGAATGGGACACCGGCAGAATAGACGTGGCCGACGGCATCAAGTCGCTGAAAATCACCGCCCCGGACGGTCTGGAGATCATTGCCGTCTGCGTCAAGGCCGGCTCGGCCAAGCAGGGCCTCGGCGCTCAGATCGACTACTTCTATTCCAGCCAGCTGTCCGTGACAATCTCGCACTACTCGGGCAAGGACATCTCGCACTACTCCGTCATGTACGGGGAGCCGTCCGGAAGTTAGGCGCCGGCATTCCCGGTCCCGGGGCCGTCAACGGCAGCCCCGGGACCGGCCATAGACTGGTGCGATGAACCCCGAGATTGTCGTGACAGTGCTCTGCGGCCTCGCCATCGTGGTGGGCGTTGCCGGGACGATCATTCCCGTTCTGCCCGGCAGCATCCTGATTGGGGCGAGCCTGCTGGCCTGGGCTCTGTGGGGCGGCGCCGGGACCACCGGTTGGGTGGTCTTCGGGATCGGGATGCTTTTCGTTCTGGCCGGCATGGCCGCCAGCACCGTCCTGACCGGCCGGAAGCTCAAGGAGCACAGCATCCCGAGCCGTTCCGTGGTGGTGGGCCTCGTGCTGGGCGTGGCCGGCATGTTCGTCATCCCCGTGGTGGGGCTCTTTCTGGGCTTCGCCGCCGGGCTCCTGCTCAGCGAGCTGCAGCGGACCCGTGTGTTCGGCACCGCAGTGGCCTCGAGCTGGGCCGCGCTGAAGGCCACGGGCCTGGGCATGATCGTGGAATTCGGCCTCGCGTGCCTCGCCGCGAGCACCTGGGTGATCGGCCTCTGGGTGGCCTCGGCGGCCTAGCAGCGGCCTGCCGGAGCCTACTACCATGGGGGAATGAGCGCCGGACTTGGCGAATCCGCCCCCCAAATTCCCGACGGCCGCATTCCCGCTGGCCAGCTTGCTGACGGCGAAAGTCCCGACGGCCAGCGCAGGCCGTACACGGACACCCGTGACCTGACGCCGTTCCGCAAGGTAGTGGTACGGACACCCGTCCGCGGCCTGGCCGGCACCGTGGGCGGCGCGGTGGCCGGACTCATGGCGGGCCGGGCACCCGGGACGCTGGCCGCCGAAGGCGGGGTGCCCCGGCTGGGCAGGGTAGGGGGCCGGACCTCCGCCAAGAGGATGAAAGCCGTGCACTCCGCCGTCTTCGGCAGCACCGATCCTGACCGCCTGATAACCCTGGCCCGTTCCTACCCCGGCTGGGCAGGGGTGTGCTATCTCATGGCCGGGCTGCTGGCGTACGCCCACGGCGGGCACCTGCGCGCGTCCGAACTCCTGCAGCACGGCCTGAGACTGCGGAACGACGAGGACGCCAACCGCTACGCCGGCGAATACCTGGCCGGCGTGGTCACCAGGGTGGAGGTGGCCGAGCGGATTGAGGTTCCGGTGCTCTTCTCCGAGGAGGCCGTGTTCCTGGCGCTGTCCCATTCCCTGCGCGAGACCGGCCAGACGGAGGCGGCGCTGGCGGCGCTGGCCGGCCTGCCGCCGTCGTTGCCGCTCGCCCTGGCGCGCTGTTCGCTGGAGGCCGAGCTGGGACGCGACGTCGACGTGGTGGCAGAGACCGAGGGCCTGCTGAACGCGGATGATCTGTCCGCGGCCCTGCTGCTGGTGCGTGCCCGGTCGCTGCGCAGGCTCGGCGCCTACACCGCATCCCGGTCTGCCCTGCAGGAAGTCCTGCGGCGCCGGAAGACTGACTTCACCCTCCGCAGCGACGCGCTGACGGACACCGCCCTGCTCCTCCTCGAGGCGGGCCGCAAAACCCTCGGCGGCCGGGACTGGCAGCGCCACAAACCTGCACAGCTGGAGGCCGTGAAAGCCATCCGCAAAGACGCCGAAATGCACGAACTCTGGGACCGCGAATACGGGCGCGCTGACGACGACTGACAGGCTTCCACGCCCGATCGCGGCCAAATCCACGTATCCACTACTCTTGCGGGCCCCTGGGGCGCGGAGTACAAACGAGGCATGAGAGATGCGGTGGAGCGCTGGATGCAGCACTACATCACGGCGTGGACGACGAACGATCCGGAGGACATCCGGGCGCTGTTTACCGAAGACGCCATCTATGCGACCAGCCCCCAGGAAGCCGAACCGTGGCAGGGCCGGGACGATATCGTGGAGCACTGGCTTGCCGGGCGTGATGAGCCGGATGACTGGATGTTTGAATGGAAGCTGCTGGGGGTCGACGGCGGCCGGGCGTTTGTGCAGGGCCTGACGACCTATCGCGGCAACAGCCGGAGCTATGACAACTTGTGGGTCATCCAACTGACCGCGGACGGCCGCGCGTCGTCCTTCACCGAGTGGTACATGCAGCGCAAGTAGCCCCAGGGCGGATTCGCGCCCTCACCCGTGCGTCATGGCTGCGCTGAGGGCGGGCACGATCTGCTCGGCGAGCAGCAAGGCGCCCAGGGCCAGCATGATGATCCCGCTGGCCAGCGTCACTTGGCGCGCTGCGCCCGGCCTGGCCTGCAGCAGTTTCCGCGCCAGGAGTGCCACACAGCTGTAGATGACGCCCACGAGCAGGATGAAGGTCAGCCCGAGCAGACCCGACTGGACCGGGACCGGCCACGCGGCGTCAGGGCTGACGAACTGCGGCACCAGGGCCACGAAGAACAGCAGGCCCTTGGGGTTGATTCCGCTGATGCCCATGCCCTGGAGGAAAACCCGGAACTGGCTCGCGGGTGTGGCGGCACCGGGAGCAGCGGTGCCGGTGCTGAAGCTGGCCCCGCGCCAGGACCGCAGGGTGCTGAAGCCCAGCCACAGCAGGTAGAGGGCGCCCGCCGCGGTCAGCCAGCCCAGCACGCCGGGCATCCCGGCGAGCAGTGCCGCCAGGCCCAGCACCAGCAGCGCCGTGTGGAGGGCGTAGCCCCCGCAAAGACCGGCGACGGCGGGCGCGAAGCTGCGCTGCCGGAGCCCGGCCGCGATCGAATAGGCCCAGTCGACGCCGGGGGTGCATGCCAGGGCGACGGCGACAACCAGGAAGGCGAGGAAAAGCTGGGGGTTCATGGCGGGCTCCAGGAGTGCGGCACCCCGTGGCGGGTACAAGAAAAACTCTAGGCAAATTCGGCCGGGAAGTGCTCGCTTATTTACTGAAGAATCACCGCTTTTGGGTAAGATAATTGCGTGATTGACGCCATTGACAGAAGTATTTTGCGCTACCTCAAATCGGACGGCCGGATGACTGCCACGGCCCTGGCGGCCAAGGTGGGGTTGACCGTGGCTCCGTGCCATCGCCGGCTGCGGGATCTGGAGGCCGCCGGGATCATCCGGGGCTACCGGGCGGATATTGATCCGGCCGCGGTGGGGCTCGGTTTCGAGGCGATCGTGTTCGTGACCCTGCGCCAGGTGGACCGTTCCACCATGGAGATCTTCGAGAGCCGGGTGGCCGGCAATCCCAACATCGTCGAGGCCCAGCGGCTCTTCGGGTCGCCGGACTACCTGCTCAAGGTCATCGCGGAGGACCTGCCGTCCTACCAGCGTTTCTACGACAGTGAACTGACCTCGCTGCCCGGCGTCGAGCGCCTGACGTCAACGCTGGTCATGAAGAACCTGAAGGCCAACGCCGGGCCGCCGGTCTAAAGCGGCCGCCTGCTCAGGCGCCGAGCAGTCCCGTGGTCCGGTAGGGAATGACCTCGCGCAGGAACATGCTCGTTGAGGTCCGGACGATTCCGGGGCACAGCCGGATTTCCTCGGACACGCGGTAGAGATCGTCCGGGCTCTTGGCCACCACCCGGATCAGGAGATCGGTATCGCCGGCCGGGGCATGGCATTCGAGCACTTCCGGGATGTTGCGCAGGGCGGCGATTGCCTCGTTGAGGTGGCTCTGGTCCAGTTCCGCGCTGACCGCGGCCGCCACGCCGCGGCCCAGGGCGGACGGCAGCACCCGGCTGCTGTTCGGCCGGAGCGCGCCCGACGCCGACATCCGCTCCAGGCGGGACTGGACGGTGCCGCGGGCCAGGCCCAGCTTTTGCGCCAGCACCATGATCGGCACGCGGGGATCTTCGTCCAGCGCGGCGAGGATCCGCCGGTCCGTCGCGTCGAGCTCCTGCAAAATGACTACTTCCTGTTCGCGGCCCGGGCTGTGGTTGATCAGATTGACTACTCTGGGGCCGGTCCGTTGCATCAACTGTAGGGCTTCTGCTCAAATGGTGACAACAAGGGGACGAGGCCACCGCCACGATCCCGAAGGCTACGGACATCCCGGCACACCACCCGGACCCCGGACGAGGCTCCCGCAAGGAACCAGCCGCTGATTGACTCTTGTTCACGCATCGTCTTTCCGCACAACGCACTCGCGGCAAGAGCCCCTGAGCCACCGACGTCGGATTTCCCGAAGTCATCGGTAGCTGAGGGGCTCTTGTGCTGCTCCGCATAGGCTAGTCACATGACCTCAGCTGGCCGCTTCGCCCCCAGTCCCTCCGGCGAACTGCATGTGGGCAACCTCCGGACGGCCATCCTGGCGTGGCTGTTCGCCCGGTCCGGGGGGCGGCGGTTCCTGTTGCGGGTGGAGGACCTGGACCGTGCCCGGGCCGGCGCCGAGGCCGAGCAACTCCGCGACCTGGCGGCGATCGGCGTGAGCTGGGACGGCGGCGTCGTGCGCCAGACGGAGCGTGAGCACCTGTATGACGGGGCGATCGCGGAGTTGACGGCGGCCGGCCTGACGTATGAGTGCTTCTGTACCCGCCGCGAAATCCAGGAGGCCCCCTCGGCACCGCACGCTCCGCTGGGCGCCTACCCGGGAACGTGCCGGAACCTCAGCGGCGCCGAGCGCGAGGCCAAGCGGGCCGCCCGGCCGCCGGCTGTCCGGCTCCGCTCCACCGTGGCCGAGGCGACGGTGTGGGACGTGCTCCACGGCAGTTACACGGGGGTGGTCGACGACTTCGTGCTCCGGCGCAACGACGGCGTGACGGCCTACAACCTGGCCGTGGTGGTGGACGACGCCGCGCAGGGCATCGACCAGGTGGTCCGCGGCGATGACCTGCTGCCGTCCACGCCGCGCCAGGCATATTTGGCGTCGCTGCTCAATATGCCTGTTCCGGAATATGCGCATGTGCCGCTGGTACTGAACGCCGACGGTGCCAGGCTGGCCAAGCGCGACGGCGCCGTCACGCTCGCCGACCTGGCGTTGGCCGGGGTGGGCGCGGACCAGGTCCGGGACACTTTGCTGGACTCCCTTGGCCTCCCGCCGGGCCGCCTCGACGATGTCCTCGCCGCCTTCGACAGGGCCTCCCTGCCCCGCGAGCCCTGGGTGTGGCCCGGGGTGCCGGGAGCGCACAAGGGGGCGCATCCGGGAACCGGCCTGCGGGCAGGGACGGACAGCCGCGGCGCGTAGGCTGGATTCATGACCGAGCCCGCACACCCCCAGCCCCGCTTCACTGTCGAGACAGCCAAGGTCCTGGCCGAGGTGGCCCACAACCGCCAGAAGGACAAGCTCAAGCGGCCATACCGGGAGCATGTGCTCGCCGTCGGGGACGCCCTGGCGGACTTCGACGACGACATCCGGATCGCCGGGTACCTCCACGACATCGCCGAGGACACCCCGATGACGCGGCAGGCGCTGCTGGACATGGGGGTCTCCGAGCGTGCCGCGGACATCATCGAACGGGTCACGAAGCGCCTGCATGAGAACCCGGACGACTACCAGGCCGGCATCCGGTACATCGCCGAGGACCACGACGCCACGCTCGTGAAGATTGCCGACAACGCGCACAATTCGCTGCCCGAACGGGTCAAGGCGCTGGCCGAAAAGTGGCCGGACAAGCCCCCGGTCACCCGCTACGACGATGCCCGCCCGGTGCTCTACGCCGCCGTTCCTGTCGAGGAAACCCGGAAAATCCTGGCCCGGATCAATCCCTGGCTGTTGAACGAACTCGACGACATGCTCGACGAGGCGGACGACACGGACTACGAGTTCCTCTCCTATGACGTCCCCGCAGCAGACACGGCAGCAGACGCTGCAGCAGCAGACGCGGAAGCTGCGCCGGGCGATGCTCCGGCCGGCGACACCGGGTCCGCACGGGACTGAGCATGCGCGCCTACGTCCTCACACGCTACGGCGGCCCGGACGCCATGGAACTCCGGGATGTTCCGGATCCCCAGCCAGGCCCGGGCGACGTCCGGATCAAGGTCGCCGCGGCCGGGCTGAACCCGGTGGACTTCAAGTTCCGCCGGGGCGCGCTGCGGCCCATCAGCCATGTCCGACTGCCGATCGTTGCCGGCTGTGAACTCGCCGGGACGGTCGACGCAATCGGACCCGGGCCCAACCGCTTTTCCATCGGCGACCGCGTCTACGCCCGGGTGGACAAGGCCAGGCTTGGAGCCTTCGCCGAGCTGGTGTGCGTGCAGCAGGAATTAGTGGCCGCCATGCCGGCGTCGCTCGGATTCGCCGAGGCCGCAGGACTGCCGCTGGCCGGGCTCACTGCGCTGCAGGCCCTCCGCGATGAACTTGCCGTGGGCCGCGGCACCCGGCTCTTCATCTCCGGCGGCGCCGGCGGGGTGGGAACACTCGCCATCCAGCTCGCCAAGTATCTCGGCGCCCAGGTCACCACCACGGCATCGGCCCGCGGCGAGGCGCTCGTGCGCCGCCTGGGGGCGGACGCCGTCATCGACTACAACCGGGATGACTTCTCCGCGGTACTKCGCGGGTTCGACGCGGTCCTGGACCTGGTCGGCGGCGTGACCCTCAGGGATTCCTTCCGCATTCTTCGGCCCGGCGGCAGGGTGGTATCCATTGCCGGCGTTCCCGAGCCGCTCACCGCGACGAAAGACCTCGGCTCGCCGCCGATGATCACCGCCGCGTTCTGGCTGATGAGCATGGGCATCCGCCGCCGCGCCCGCAAGGCGAAAGCCAGCTACCGTTACCTGTTCATGCACCCCAGCGGGGATGATTTGCGCACCCTGGCGGCCCTCGTCGACGCCGGCCACGTGCAGCCGGTCATGGACCGCACCTACCCGTTCGCGGAAATTGGGGGAGCCTTCGCCGCGCTCGAACAGGGCCACGCCAAGGGCAAGATCGTCGTCACCCTCTAGCGGCTCCCGGCTGGCGGGCCCGCCACAGCAGGCCGATGTAGACCAGGTCAAAGACGCTGCAGAGCACCCCCACGCCCAGGATCAGGGGCGAGTTGCCGTACCAGCCCAGCGCGATCGTAGGCGCGAGGGTACCGACCCACTTGGCCACGGCGATCAGCAGGGTCTGGCCGCGGGTGCCGGCCCGGGCGGCGAACATGGCGATGAACAACCCGGACATCAGCAGATTCTGCAGGAACGCCGCGTAACGGGCCGCGTCGTCCCAGCCGAACTGGACGACGAACAGCAGCTGTACCGCGAAGGACGTGACGCCCAGCAGGAGCGCCCAGCCGATGAACAGCCGCCGCGTCACCCAGGCCGGCAGCTCGGAGCGGCCGAACTTCAGGAAGGTGTACACAATCACGACGTCGGCCAGGCCCCACGCGATATTGAAGACCCCCTGGGCGGTGATTCCGGTCGCGATGGAGCGCGTGGCGTAGATGGCCTCCCAGGCGAAATTCAGGGCCAGCGCGGCGGCCGGGATCGCGTAGCTCCGGTCCTTGAAGCCGATCCGGATGGCATCGACGTAGACCACGGTCCAGGCCAGGCCGCTCACAACCGTCAGAAACAGGATCACGGTCCCTCCTCGCATGCGCAGGCGTCAATTTGTGCCGACACAGCGAGCATATCGATGGCTGGCAGAGGCCGCTCAGCGGAAGGTCAGGGAGCAGCAGACGGCCCCGTTGCAGCGTGGCCGCAACCTTTGAAGTTCTAGGCTTGCGGCCAGGACGAAGACGTCTGTTTCCCATGAGGAGTAACCATGACTGTTTATGTCCAGCCCGGCCAAGAAGGATCCAAGGTCCAGTTTAAGGACCGCTACGAGAACTGGATCGGCGGCGAATGGGTGGCTCCTACTACCGGCCAGTACATCGAGAACGTCTCCCCGGTGAACGGCAAGCAATTCACTGAGGTGGCCCGAGGCGCAGCCGCCGACGTTGAGCTGGCGCTTGATGCCGCCCATAAGGCCGCTCCCTCCTGGGGCAAGGCCTCGGCCACCGAGCGCGCCGCCGTCCTGAACAAGATCGCCGACCGCATCGATGCGAACCTGGAGATGCTCGCCGTCGCCGAATCCTGGGACAACGGCAAGCCGATCCGCGAAACCCTCAACGCGGACATCCCGCTCGCGGCGGACCACTTCCGCTACTTCGCCTCCGCCGTCCGGGCCCAGGAGGGCAGGCTGTCCCAGCTCGACGACGACACCACGGCCTACCACTTCCACGAGCCGCTCGGCGTCGTGGGCCAGATCATTCCCTGGAACTTCCCCATTCTCATGGCGGTCTGGAAAATGGCTCCGGCCCTGGCCGCCGGCAATGCCGTCGTCCTCAAGCCCGCGTCTAATACCCCGGCCTCCATCCTGGTGCTGGCCGAGCTCATCGCGGACCTGCTGCCCGCCGGCCTGCTGAACATCGTCAACGGCTTCGGCTCGGAGGTCGGCAAGCCGCTGGCCTCCAGCCCGCGTATCCGCAAGATCGCCTTCACCGGCGAAACCTCCACCGGCCGGCTGATCAGCCAGTACGCCAGCCAGAACCTGATTCCGGTCACGCTGGAGCTCGGCGGCAAGAGCCCGAACATCTTCTTCAACGACGTCGCCGACACCAACGATGCCTTCTACGACAAGGCCCTCGAGGGCTTCACCCTGTATGCCTTCAACCAGGGCGAAGTCTGCAGCAGCCCGTCGCGCGCCCTGGTCCAGGACGGCATTTACGATTCCTTCATGGCCGACGCCGTGGCCCGCACGCAGCAGATCATCCAGGGCAACCCGCTGGACACCACCACCCAGATCGGTGCCCAGGCGTCTGTAGGCCAAATGGAGAAGATCCTCTCCTACATCGACATCGGGCTCCAGGAGGGCGCCAGGATCCTCGCCGGCGGGAACCAGGCACAGCTCGACGGAGACCTGGCCGGTGGCTTCTACGTCCAGCCGACCATCTTCGAGGGCAACAACAAAATGCGGATTTTCCAGGAGGAAATCTTCGGTCCTGTCGTGTCGGTGGCGCGGTTCAGCGACTACAACGACGCCATCAGTATCGCCAACGACACGCTCTACGGCCTCGGCGCCGGCGTCTGGTCCCGCAACGGCAACGTCGCCTACCGCGCCGGCCGTGAGATCCAGGCCGGCCGAGTGTGGGTCAACAACTACCACACCTACCCCGCCGGTGCCGCGTTCGGCGGGTACAAGTCCTCCGGCATCGGCCGCGAGAACCACGCCATGATGCTGGACCACTACCAGCAGACCAAGAACCTGCTGGTCAGCCACTCAGAGAACAAGCTCGGCTTCTTCTAAAGCCGATCAAGGGCCGGCCGCTACAGCGGCGGGCCCCTTGACGCACCCTTTCAACGACGGCACCACGAAGGACTCACAAATGACGAGAATGTTGATTATTGGCCCGCCCGGATCCGGCAAAGGCACCCAGGCGGAACGGATATCCGAGCGCCTCGGCATCGTTGCGATCTCCACCGGCGACATCTTCCGAGCCAACGTCAAAGGCGGAACGCCGCTGGGGCTGGAAGCAAAGCAGTACATCGACAACGGCGACTTCGTCCCGGACAGCGTGACCAACAAGATGGTGCGGGACAGGCTGCTGCAGGAAGACGCCACGTCGGGCTTCCTGCTGGACGGCTACCCGCGCACCACATGCCAGGTTGACGAGCTGGACGACATTCTGGCGTCCGGAGACCGGGTTCTTGACGTCGTCCTGCAGTTGACTGCCGACGACGAGGAACTGGTCTCCCGTCTCCTGCACCGTGCCAAGGAAACCGGGCGGAGCGACGACAACGAGGCCGTGATCCGCCACCGGCTGGACCTGTACCACGGGCAGACGGAAGCTGTGGTGGCGAAGTATGCCGAGCGCGGCATACTGGCCCAAGTTGACGGCTTGGGCGGGATCGACGACGTCACAAACAGGGTGATACGGAGCCTGGAACATCCCGTTCAGACCTCCGTCGTGAGCGGACGCTAGCACTGACGACGACGACGGCGCCGCCCACCAAAGTGGGCGGCGCCGCCGTCGTATTGCGCGGGGATGGCCCGGTTTACTGACTCATTTCTTCAGTGACTGGGCGATCTGGGTCATGACCGTGTTGTCTGCCAGGGTGGTCGCGTCGCCAACTTCGCGGCCTTCGGCGACGTCCTTGAGCAGGCGGCGCATGATYTTGCCGGACCGGGTTTTGGGCAGTTCSGGGACCACGAGGATGATCTTGGGCTTGGCGATCGGGCCGATTTCCTTCCCCACATGGTTGCGGAGCTCCTGGACGGTCGCGTCGCCGGAGTCCRYGGCGTCGGCGCGGAGGATCACGAAGGCGACGACGGCCTGGCCGGTGGTCTCGTCCGCGGCTCCGACGACGGCGGCTTCCGCCACCGCGGGGTGGGAGACGAGGGCGGAYTCGATTTCGGCGGTGGAGAGGCGGTGGCCGGAAATATTCATCACGTCATCSACGCGGCCCAGCAGCCAGATATCGCCGTCCTCGTCYTTCTTGGCGCCGTCGCCGGCGAAGTACATGGTCTCGAAGCGGGACCAGTACGTKTCCTTGAACCGCTCCGGGTCGCCCCAGATCCCGCGCAGCATGGCAGGCCAGGGTTCGCGGATMACSAGGAAGCCGCCGTGGCCGTTGGGTACGGATTCGCCGGCCTCGTCCACGACGTCCACGGCGATGCCCGGCAGCGCGACCTGGGCCGAGCCGGGCTTGGTGGCCGTGACGCCGGGCAGCGGGGCGATCATCTGCGCCCCGGTCTCGGTCTGCCACCAGGTGTCCACGATCGGCGCGGGSTGCTCCTTGCGTTCGCCGTTCTTGCCGGCGTTGCCGCCGATGWYCTCGCGGTACCACATCCAGGCTTCGGGGTTGATGGGTTCGCCGACGGAACCCAGGACACGGATCGAGGAGAGGTCGGACTTGGCCGGGATGTCCTTGCCCCACTTCATGAAGGTGCGGATCGCGGTGGGGGCGGTGTAGAGGATKGAGACCTTGTACTTCTCCACGATTTCCCACCAGCGGCCCTGGTGCGGGGAATCCGGGGTGCCYTCATACATGACCTGGGTGGCGCCGTTGATCAGCGGGGCRTAGGCGACRTAGGAGTGCCCGGTGATCCAGCCGACGTCGGCGGTGCACCAGTAGACGTCGGTCTCCGGGTGGAGGTCAAAGACCGCCTTGTGCGTGTAGGCGCCCTGGGTGAGGTAGCCGCCGGTGGTGTGCAGGATGCCCTTGGGCTTGCCCGTCGTGCCGGAGGTGTAGAGGATGAAGAGCGGRTGTTCGGAGTCGTGCCCGASSGCGGTGTGCTCGGCGGACGCGGCGCCGACGGTGTCGGCCCACCAGTGGTCCCGGCCCTCGTGCCAGTCCACATCCTGGCCGTTGCGCTTGACCACCACGACGTTCTGCACGGTGTGTCCGGTGCCGTCWCCCTCGTGGGACAACGCGTCGTCGACGGCCGGCTTCAGCGCGCTGGGCTTGCCGCGGCGGTACGTGCCGTCGGCCGTGACCACGAGCTTGGCCTCGGCGTCGTCGATCCGGGAGCGCAGGGCTTCGGCGGAGAAGCCGCCGAAGACCACGGAGTGGATCGCGCCGATCCGGGCGCAGGCCAGCAGGGTGATGACGGCCTCGGGRATCATGGGCAGGTACACGGCCACCCGGTCGCCCTTGGCCACGCCGAGGGACTCGAACGCGTTCGCGGCCTTCTTCACCTCCTCGGTCAGCTGCGCGTAGGTGTAGGTGCGGGTGTCGCCGGGCTCGCCCTCGAAGWAGATGGCCACCCGGTCCCCGTTGCCGGCCTCGACGTGCCGGTCCAGGGCGTTGTAGGCCGCGTTGACCTCGCCGCCGACGAACCACTTCGCGAACGGCGGRTCGGACCAGTCCAGCGCCTGGGTGAAGTCCCTGGACCAGCTCAGCAGCTCCCGGGCCTGCTTCGCCCAGAACGCGGGACGGTCGGCGTCGGCCTCGGCGTAATCGGCGGCGGTGACCACTGCGTTCGCCGCGAACTCGGCGGACGGCGCGAAACGGCGGTTCTCCTGCGACAGGTTTTCGAAGGCATCGCCCTGGGTCATCTGCGTGACCATGGAGCCGGGTGTCTGCTGGGACATGGTGAACCTCATCATTCATCGATCCGGGCTGCGCGGCCGTGCCCGTCACCGTCGCGCCGGGCCGCTTGCGCGACGTCGGGCGGCGGCAGACGGCGGCAGAGCCGCCAGCGCTGTCTGGAATCAACACTAATACTTGGGTCCGACCAAACGTGCGCCCCGTCACAAACAGCTCCGTGAGCGGTGTTCGTTAAGCGCCGAGTGGTCTGTCCCCGGCGCCGGACGGCGGGCCGGGGCAAGGGTCCGGGATTCGGAAATCTGGGGAATTCTGCTGCGTCCGCCCTCGGCTTGTCAGCTAGTGATCGGCCATTCACTTGGCTAGGCTGAGATGAAGTTGTGACATCCGATGGAGGCGACTGGACCGCTGGCGGTCCTGTCCTTGCCTGCCGTTAGACGGCGCTGTCCAGGGCGCCGCCATGCTAAGGAGATACGGAATGAACGAGCAAGACAACGGGCAGCTCCGGGCGCCCGCCCAGAACCAGGGTGGAACGGCGCAGCCGGGGCCCGCCGGGTTCGGGGATGCGCCACGCTTCACGGTGGACAAGAAGACCGGGAAGAAGAACGAAGCCGTCCTCGGCCCGTTCACCATCCGTGACCTCACCGTTTTCGGCTCCACACTGCTTCTTTTCATCGCCTCACTGATTCCGATGTTTGCCTTCGCCTACAACCTCTGGAACCTGGGCAGCCTCTTCTTCCTGGGCCTGGGCATCGTGCTGCCGCTCATTGTCACCGCGTTGTTCGTGGCCCGCCGCCTCAGCCCGTCGACCAAGATCCGGATCGGATCCCTGTCGATCGACCAGTTCGCGTCCGTTGTAGCGTCGTTCACGCTGGCCTTCTTTTTCCTCGCCGCCGCCGGGGCGTTCGTGCCGAGCATGCTTATCGCGCTCCTGGGCGCTTTGGGGCTCTTCGCCGCCACGGTGCTGGGCCGCTGGATCCCGTTCTTTGCCGGCGACTTCCTGGGCCGGGAGGACGCGCCTGCCCACGTGGTTGCCCGCGAAGCTGTTGTCCCGGTGCGAAAGCCCCGGGCACCGAAGGCGCCGAAGCAACCGAAGCAGCCGAAGGAATCCAAATTGACCAAGGACGCTGCGGGTGCGGGCGCAGCCGGGGCGGGTGCTTCTCTGGCGGCCGCATCCGGCCCGGTTGCGTCCCGCCCGGTCGCTTCCGGCGAGGCCGCTTCCGGCGCGGCCGCGGGCTGGGCCAAGCGCCCGGCAACCGGCAGCCAGGCTGCCACGCCGGCGGCAACCACACCTGCCGGGACCCCTGCCGGGGCATCTTCGGTGGGTGCGGCGTCCGCGGCAGCCCCCAGCGCTGCGGTCTCCGGTGCACCGGAGACCCAGATCTCGGGCGTTGTGCCAGCCGCCGGCCCGGCTGCCCCGGCATCTACGGATTCATCGACGGCCCCGACGCAGGCCCCGGCTCCGGAGTCTGCTCCGTCCGCCGCGGACAAGACCCGGACCGCCGGCGTCCCTGCTGCCGCCGCCGCCGGTGCCGCCGCCGCTGGTGCCGCTGCACAGACGGCTCCCGCCGCGGAACAGACCCAGGCCGCCGGCGTGCCGGCCGCCACCGGCGGCAGCGCCCCCACTACAGTCAACCCCCAGGTCCGGCCGCAGGAACAGGCCCGGCCGCAGGAACCCATCGGCGCAACCGTTGATCCCGCCAGCCGGCCCGCGGAGGACGATGTCCACCCCGTTCACGAGGCCTTCTGGTTCGCCGTCGCGCAGCCCCGCACCGCCATCGATGTGCGCACCGGTGCCCCGGCGTTCGTCATTGAACCCGGCGGCTGGGTCCTTGCCCTGGAGGACCGCGGCAACGAGTTCCTGGTCCAGCACACCGACGGCCGGCTCGGCCTTTTGCGGGACCTCAGCAACATCGAACGCGGTTAGTCCGCCGCCGTGACCACGGAATCCGGCAGCCCGGAATCCGGCACCCCGATCCCGGGGAGCGCCAAGCCGGGTGCGCCGCGGGCGTCGGGGGAGTCAATGCTGGCGCTCAAGCGCCGCGCGCGCCGGATCAACCGGGAACTCGCGGAGCAGTACCCCTACGCCCACGCGGAGCTGGACTTCCGCACGCCGTTCGAGCTCGTGATAGCCACCGTGCTGTCCGCGCAGACCACGGACGTGCTGGTCAACCAGATCACGCCCCTGCTGTTCGCGCGCTACCCGGATGCGCGGCGGATGGCGGAGGCGGATCCGGCCGAGCTGGAGGCCATTATCAAGCCCACCGGCTTCTTTCGTGCCAAGGCCAGAAATCTCCTGGCGCTGTGCACCCGGCTGGTGGACGAGTACGACGGCGAGGTGCCGGGCCGGCTCGCGGACCTGGTGACGCTGCCCGGCGTCGGGCGGAAAACCGCGAACGTCGTGCTGGGCAATGCCTTCGGCATTCCGGGCATCACGGTGGACACCCACTTCGGCCGGCTGGCCCGGCGCTTCAGCTGGACCGAGTCGGATGATCCGGTCCGGATCGAGTCGGACGTCGCGGAGCTGTTCGAGCCGAAGGACTGGACCATGCTCTCGCACCGCGTCGTCTTTCACGGCCGCCGCGTCTGCCATTCCCGGAAGCCGGCGTGCGGGGCCTGCGCGGTGGCCAATTGGTGCCCCAGCTACGGCATGGGGGAAACCGACCCGGCGAAGGCAAAGAAACTGCTGAAGTACGAACTCGCCCCGGGCCAGGAGCAACTGCTGGCCCGGCTGCTGGCCGAGACGCACCGCGCCGCGGAAATCCGGATGGACTCGCAGAGGAAACAGCCGTGACMGCGCGCCAGGACCTCGTCGACCTCGTTGCCGCGGTGGAGGCGGGCACGGCGCCGGCCCCGGATCCGCGCTGGCGGGAACTCGCCGTCGAACCCGGCGAGCGGATCCGTAGGGCAGCGGTGCTCATGCTCTTTGGTGCGCTGGACAATGTCCCCGCAGTGTCCGAGAAGTTGCTGGCTCCGGCCGATTTGGACGTGCTGCTGCTGCAGCGGGCCCAAACGCTGGAGGACCATCCCGGGCAGGTGGCGTTTCCCGGCGGCGGCATCGATCCAGGTGAGTCCGTGGTGGGCGCGGCCCTCCGCGAGGCGGAGGAGGAGACTGGGCTGAACCCTGCGGGGGTGGACGTGCTCGGCGTGATGCCTGAACTGGCCCTGCCCCGGGGCAATTTCCTGGTCACACCGGTCCTGGCCTGGTGGGCTGCCCAGTCGCCGGTCCGGGTGGTCGACTACGGTGAATCCGCGCAGGTGTTCCGGGTCCCGGTCAGGGACCTGCTGGACCCGGACAATCGGGTGATGGCCACGGTCAGCCGGGCCGGCCAGACATTCCAGAGCCCAGCCTTCACCGTCAACGGCGTCGTGGTGTGGGGTTTTACCGGGATGATCCTGAACCAGCTTTTTGAACAGCTGGGCTGGGCCGTGCCGTGGGACCGCGCTCGGCTCTACGGAATTGATGTGTGAAGCCCGCACGGCGCCGGCCTGCCGGCCGGGCAGCAACGGGGTTGCTGCCGCCTAGCCGGCAGCCACCGGGCTGCCCGCCAGAGGAGCCATCGCCCGTCCTCCCGACCTGCTGGAGGCGACCCGCCTGTGAGCGCCGGAATGATCCACAACCAGGCCGGTCGCGGCGTTCTCGCGCACGGCGTTGATGCCCGCCGCTGCGCTCTTGATGGAGCTGAAGAGCGGGGACACGGCCACTACCGTGCCATCCGCCGCCGTCAACCTGAAGAAATAAGCCTTGTCGCCAGCTTGCGCGATCTCAAAAATGCCAGCCAAACCTGTGCCTCCCCAATATCCTTGCGTCTTTGCAATAGCCGGCGGATCGTACGGGAAATCACCGGCCTTTCCGAGAGTAGCCCGGTGACGGAGCACACACAACGCTACCGACGGGTACGTTACAGGCGGTGACTTCGGTCACTCATTTGGCGTTGTCGTACGAGTCGACGACGGCCACGCTGACCGGAAATTCCACCGGAATGCGGCCGAACAAGAGCTCTTTCGCGGCATTTGCGGAGTCTTCGATCGCTTTG
This sequence comes from Arthrobacter sp. P1_A5, assembly GCF_056406825.1. Classification (NCBI taxonomy): domain Bacteria; kingdom Bacillati; phylum Actinomycetota; class Actinomycetes; order Micrococcales; family Micrococcaceae; genus Arthrobacter; species Arthrobacter sp. P1_A5. Next base: position 191,218 of record NZ_JBFTZL010000001.1, read on the forward strand.
ATGCAATCTGCGACCGCACTTTCGGGGCAGTGCACCATCACCTCGTCGTGGAGGAAGAACACCAGTTCGCCGGCAGCTGCGCCTTCCGCCCGTATGGCGCGAAGCCGGCGTCGCAGTTCCGCGAGCCAGCATGCCGCCCAGTCGGCGGCCGAGCCCTGGACCACAAAGTTTCGGGTGAAGCGGCCGCGAGAGCGTGCGATCGAGTCCGCCCGGCGCTGTTCTTCCGCGGTCGTGGAGTGCTGGCTCTGCAGCCAGCGCTCCGACGGCGGCGGGCTGCTCCGGCCCAGGCGCGAAG